>JAFGQJ010000354.1 GCA_016935715.1 Spirochaetales bacterium | reverse complement strand
GCGGGTATCCGGGTTCGTGTGCCTTTTTTTCCTGTTTTCCCCGGCCCTGCCTCAGGCGCAGACGGGATGGGGCTGGAGCAGGCACGCGGAGCTGGCGGTCGTCGAACGATTCGACAGAGACCGGGACGGCCTCCTGAACGATCGGGAGAGACGGGCGGCCCGGAAATACGTCGTGGAGCAGCGCCAACAGCGCAGTCTTTCCGTCCCTTCGCATCCGGCCGTGCCCCTTCGCTCCAGCCCGGCGGCCGACCTGAGGCAAAGCGCCGCTGAGGCGGTGCCGGCAATGGTCGAACTGTACGACGATACGGTTCTGCGAACCCTCTATCTCCGCTTCCCCGATCCAGGCTGGCCGCAGGAGTTGGCGGACTTCTTCAGGACCGACGTGGAGGTGCCGGCGGATCTCATCGTCGACGGGAGACTCTATCCCCGGGTCGGGGTCAGTTTTCGCGGCAACTCGAGCTACTTCATGATCGGCGGCTCGCTGAAGAAATCCTTTTCGATTTCGATCGACCATGCCGACGACGAGCAGCGCCTCTACGGCTACAGGACTCTCGATCTGCTCAACGGTCACGCGGATCCTTCGTTTCTGAGAACCGTGCTGTTTTCCCGTATCAGCCGCAGCTACATCCCCGCGCCCAAAGCCAACTTCGTGCGACTGGTTATCAACGGGGAGAGCTGGGGTGTGTACGTCAACGTGCAGCAGATCAACAACGACATGATCAGGGAGTGGTTTGGAACCGGCGAGGGGGTTCGCTGGAAAGTACCGGCCGGCCGAAACACGGGCGGCGGACTGGCGTACAGCGGTCCGGAACCGCAGTCCTACACGCGGGCCTTCGAGCTCGCCACGCAGGACGACCTGGAAGCCTGGAGTGATCTGATCGAGCTGTGCGACATCCTGAGCAATGCCCCTGCAGGCGAGCTGGAGCAGCGGCTGAGCCGGGTCTTCGACATCGATGGCGCTTTGTGGTTCCTGGCACTCGAGAATGTCTTCATCGACGGCGACGGCTACATCAGCCGCGGCAGCGACTACTACCTGTACCAGGACCCCGGCGGACGGTTTCACATGATCACCCACGACAACAATGAGACCTTCCGCTACGCCGGGGGCGGCGGCCCCAACCGCTGGCCCAGCAGCGATTCGATGTTGAGCCCGGTGGGACACCAGGACAATCCCTCCCTGCCCGTGATCAGCAGGCTGCTGGCTGTCCCCAGTTTGCGGGCGCGCTACCTCGCCCACCTCCGCACGATCGCCGAGCAGTGGCTTGACTGGCAGGTTCTGGGACCGATCATCGAAGAGTATCGCGGCCTGATCGCCGGGGAAGTGCGGGCAGACGACAAGAAGCTGTACTCCTACGAACAGTTCCTCGAAAGCCTGGGCGAGGGCACCGGGGGCTACGGCTGGTACCGTGCACCGGGCCTCGAGCGCTTCATCACCGAGCGGCGGGAGTACCTGCTCGCCCATCCGGAGCTCGACAGGAAGGCTCCGGAGATTGTTTCGCTGCTGCACCATGAGTATTCGGACCGGGACGACCCTGGGGCTGCCAAAGAGATAGTGGTGGAGGCAACGGTAGTCCCGGGGGAGCGTGTGGACAGCGTGCTGCTTTACTGCGCCCTGGGAAACGATGCGCCCTTTGCCGTCACGATGATGCGGGATGACGGCCGGCAGCGGGATGGTGCAGCCGCAGACGGGGAGTTCGCCGCGGAAATACCGGCGGTCCCCTTCGGGACGCTGGTACGCTACTACGTGGAAGCCCGGGCCCTGGACGCTCTGGGAACGACAGTTTTCGCGCCGGAGGGCAGCGAGTGGGGGGCGCGGAGCTTCCGGGCGGGCCTCTCCCGCCAGGAATCAGCGCCGGTTGTGATCAACGAGCTGCTGGCCCTGAACTCCAGAAGCGTTTCCGATCCTCAGGGAGAGTTCGACGATTGGATCGAGCTGTACAACCGCAGCGACTCCGCGGTGGATCTGTCGGCGATGTATCTCAGCGACGATCCGATGGAGCCGCGAAAGTGGAGCTTTCCGCCGGGCACGACGATCGCTCCGGGGGGCTATCTCGTGATCTGGGCGGATGAGGACGAGGATCAGGAGGGTCTGCACGCCAATTTCAGGCTCTCCGGCTGGGGGGAACAGCTGCTGCTGGTGGATTCGGACGTGCGGGGAAACCGGGTGCTCGATTCGATCGAGTACGGGTATCAACGGGAAGACGTCGCCTATGGTAGAATACCCGATGGATCCGGTGATTTCCGATCCGTGTACGTGAGCCCGGGACGGAGCAATGGTCGGTAGCATGAGCCAGGATCATTTCAGACGGATCGAGCAGAAGTATCTTTTTCATGCGGGGTACACGGACATGATCCGGGAGTGGGTGGATCATGCCTGTGTGGCCGATCCCCTCTATCCTTGCGGTGTGGTTTCCAGCCTGTACTACGATACCCCCGAGCTGCTGCACTTCCACGAGAGCAGGAACGGAGATTTCCAGAGGGCAAAGGTCCGCCTGAGATGGTACCTCGACCCGACCGCAGCGCATCCGGATGCCGGCGTGCCCTGCTTTCTGGAGGTGAAGAGCAAGCAGGGAGCGCTGACCGGGAAACGGCGGAAGGAAGTGGCGGTCCGATCGGCCGTGCTCTACGGCGATCCCTTTACCAGCAGGGAGATTCTCGATCTGCCAGAGCGGGTTCTCGAGCTGGGATACCAGGCGGCGGGTATGCTGGTTCCGGTGCTGCTGATCCAGTATCGGCGCCGGCGCTACCACGACGTTGCCAGCGGGTGCGGCATCTCTTTGGACGGGGAAATTTGCTGCAGCCGTGTAAACGAGCGGGTCGTGCAGGGCACGCCTCCCGTTTTTCTGGATGTCGGGGTCCTGGAGATCAAGGGGATGAACCGCCGCAACCGCGATCTGCTCGAACCGATCGGCTCCTATCTGTCCAGATCACCATTCTCAAAGTATGCCGTCGGCCTCGAAACGCTGATGCAGCCGGTGGCCAGGAGGGTCTGAAATGAACGCGCTGCAGCAGATCCAGCAGCTGATGCGGAGCCCGGGCGTGCAGGTCAGCCTGCCCGATTTCATCGTGGCCCTGGTTCTGTCCGTGATTTCCGCACTGGTCATCTCGGTTCTCTACCAGCTGTTCTACGAGAACCGCGCCACGGGTTCGCAGATTCACAGGAGTTTTCTGCTGATCGCCCCCTCCATCACGGCACTGTTCATCGCCATCCAGTTTTCCCTGCCCCTGTCCCTAGGTTTGATCGGCGCCCTGACGATCATCCGCTTCCGGACCCCGATCAAGGAACCGGAGGAAGTCGGGTTCATCATGCTGGTGATCGCCTCCTCGATCGTGTGCGCGACCTTCAACTATCTGCTGCTGGCCGTTCTGCTCGCTTTGGCTCTGGCGGTGCTGCTGATTCAGCGCTACCTGCCGCGGCTGCTGCGTTCGAGGAGGAGCGACGGCGTGCTGCTGCTCACCCTGGGCGGGGGTCTGTCGGCGGAGACGAATGACCGGTTGCTGGACGTGCTCCATCGCAGGGTGGTCAACGGGAAGCTGCAGAGTCTGTCCTCCAGCGATAATCTGACCACCCTCCACTTCAGCTTTACCGGTCTGCGCACGGAGGAGCTGGAGGGTTTGGAGAGCTCGTTGAGAGAGGTGGCCCCGATCGAGAAGATGAACATCTTCTTCAACCGGCAGGGGGTGCTGTTGTGAAACCCATGAAGCCCTTCCCTCGATTTTCCTTTCCCCAGCCTCCGCCGCCGGAGCCTCCCCCTTCACATTGGGAGGTGATCCGGCGATGGCTGGAGCGCTTCTACAGCCGCCGTCGCGTGCTCGTTCTCATCGGGGCTGCCGTACTCTGGACTGCGGCGGCGGTGCTGGCCTACGACCTTCTCAAGCCGGAGCCGAAGCAACTGACCCAGGCGGAGGTGAGGTCGACCATCGCCCGGACCCTCGAGGAGGCGCCGCCGGAGCCATCCTTCGCCTCCCTCGCCTACCAGGTCATTCGACCATCCGTGGTTCTGGTGCATTCGCCGGGAACGGAGACCGACCGGGAACGGCGGGAGACGGGCGGTGCGGTCGGCACCGGGGTGGTGATCGTGGACAGCGGGATCATCCTGACGGCCCTGCACGTGGTGATGGACGCCGAGACGGTCCTGGTCATTTTCGCCGACGGCTCGGAGTCCCCGGCAGCTGTTGTGGCCAGGCAGCCGGAGAACGACCTGGCCGTGCTCCAGGCCATGGTGATTCCCGACGATCTGGTCCCGGCGACCATGGCCGGATCACTCATGCTGCAGGTGGGCGATCAGGTAGCGGCGGTTGGGCATCCCTTCGGCATCAGCAATTCCCTTTCCGCCGGAGTCGTCTCCGGGCTGGAGAGGACATACGTTTCCCCGGACACGGGGTTGCCCCTGTCGAACCTGATCCAGTTCGATGCGGCGGTGAACCCCGGCAATTCCGGGGGGCCGTTGATCAACCGGGACGGGGAGGTGGTGGGCATTGTGACAGCCCTGGTCAATCCCACCGAACAGGAATTTTTCGTGGGCATCGGTTTTGCCGTGATCATCGAAACGGCCGGCGGCCTGGCCGGGGAGCCGGTCTGGTAGGGGGGAAGATTTCGATATGGAAGTGGAGAGGAAGAATGAACGATACGGGCAACGATAAACAGTCACAGGCCGGGGAGCCCTCCGCGCCCGCGAAGGCCTCACTCATGGAGAAGATCCTCTACGAGGTGAAAAAGGTGATCGTCGGGCAGGATCACTTCCTGGAGCGGGTGCTGGTGGCGGTGTTGTCCCACGG
>JAFGQJ010000007.1 GCA_016935715.1 Spirochaetales bacterium | reverse complement strand
CTGCCCGGCAACCACGACCCGGATCTGCGGCAGGAGATGTTCACCTCGGACAATATCCGGGTGTTCACGAAACCGACCCTTCGGAGCATCGACCGGCGCCTGTTCCTGTTCCTGCCCTACACGGAGGGGGCTACTGCGGGCCAGATGATCGCCGGTTTCCGCAACTCCGGGCGGCTGCGGGCTCACCCCTGGATCCTGGTGTCCCATGGGGACTTCGGTGCACCCAGGCGGGGTGAAAACGGCCAGGAACGGGGCTACTTTCCCCTGACCCGCCGGGACCTGGCCCGCTTTCAGCCGCTCAAGGTCATCCTGGGCCACATCCACCTCCCCAACAGCACGAGCGAGGATGTCGTGTATCCCGGTTCTCCCTACCCGATAACCGCCGCCGAATACGGACGGCGCCGGGTTCTGATCCTGGATACGGCCTCCGGCTCCGTCGAACAGCTGCTGCTCGACTGGCCCCCTGTCTATCTCCTGGCGAAGCTTCTTCTCATCCCCGACGGCCGGGAGGAGCGGCAGATCAGGGAGCAGCTGGAAGCAGCCGTCGCTGATCAGCATCTCCCGGAGAAGCTGGTCGTGCAGGTTGTTCTCAGGGGTTATTCCGCCTCCCGCAGCAGAGCCAAACGCCTGGTAGAGGCGTTGCTGTCGGAGAGAGGGATCGGCTGCGGCGGGATCGATCTGCAGTCCCTGAAAGCCAATGAACAGCACAGCCTCGCGACCCTGGCGGAGGCGGTCCGGCAGCGGGTCGAACGGCTGGAGCTCCGCTACCCCGAGGCGGAGGAGCTCAGACAGGCCGTGCTCGAGAAAGCCCTGCGCATCGTCTACGGAGCGTGACGGCGGTGAAAGAGGATCGGGGGCCCATTCGCCTGAGCAGCATTCAGATCGACTCCGCCGGTCCGATCGGCAGCTTCCGGGCGGAGCTGGCGCCCCTGACGGTCATTTACGCAGCCAACGAGCGAGGCAAGACGACCATCGTGGAGAACCTGGTCGCCTGCCTGTTCCGCCGGCGCAGGGAAGGGATGGATCTGCGCAGGGATTTCATCGGCGCCTCCAGGGTCACGTTAGAGGGGATCGGGGACAAACCGGCGGTTTTCACCTCCCTTGCAGGCAGGAAGAAGATCGACCAGCTCGTCGAGACGATGGGCTGGCCTTTCCCTGCCAACCTGTTCGACCTGCTGGTGGTGAAGGGCGCTCAGCTGGAGATCCTGCGGGAGCAGGGGGGGCTGACCGGCGGCTACCTCAAAGGCCTGCTCACCCAGGAGCGGCTGTACGAAACCCTGCGGGACAGGCTTCCCGGCGAGGTCGGCTACACGGAGCTGCGGGAGGGCGTGCTGGCGGCGCAGCGGCGCATCGGTTCGTACAAGATTTACGAACAGACCCGGGCGCTTCTCACCTCCCTGGAACAGACCGCCGAGGAGTTCTACGATTCCCTCTCCCGTACCGAGCTGGCGGAGAGCCTGTCCCGGAAGGCGCTCCTGAACCGGGAGAGATCCGAGCTCCAGCTTGCCAAACGGCACGCCGCCTATCTGCTGCGGCGTGCGATGGAAAATCAGGAGGCCGAGCTGCAGCGCTTCGGCGAGCAGGAGGCGGAGAGCCTCGCCGATTCCGTAAGGGAGTACGCGCGGATCGAACAGGAGCTTTCCGATATAGAGAGGGAAGACGACGCGAGAGAGACGTGCGAAGCGGACCTGAGGTGGCTCGAACAGCTGCGGGGGCGCTACGAGCAGTGCCGCGACAGACGATCGAACCTGCCCCAGCTCTTCTCTCTCCTGGCAGTCGGGTCTGCGCTGTTCGGTGCGCTGGCTGCGTATTTTCTGGCCCCCGGGCTCCTGCCCCTGCTCCTGGCTGCCGCCGTCGTTTCCGCCGGGCTCGCCGGGGTATTCACTTTCGCCCTGCACCGGTCCGCCCATCCCGGAGCGGCCAGAATCGAGATGGAGGAGATCCAAAACGCCTTCCTGCGGCGCTTCGGCTCCCCCCTCACTACCTCCGCGGATTTCGACCTGGCCAAAACAAGGCTGGACCGCCAGCTGGGCAGGGCACAGGCTCTGGAGGCGCGGCGCGGCGCGGCGCAGGCGAGTCTCGACACCCTGCACGCGGAGATCCGGCGGCTCCTGCGCGCGGCGGGACGGCCGGATGTTCCCCCCTCGCAGTGGGGAGAGCTTGCCGAGCAGTTGAGGGACGATACGCGGCAGCTGCGGATCGATTGCAGGCTCACCCGTGAGCGGCTCGGCGACCTGGGAGTCGATGAGGCCGACTACCTGGAACAGGAGCCGGAGAAAACTTACTCCCGCCGCAGGGAGGAGGAGATCGCCCTGGAGCTGGAGGAGCTGGAGGGCAGGATCCAGGGGGAAGAGGGGAGAACCCGGGAGCTGCGGGAACGGCTGATCGAGCATGTCGGCGCCGAGGCGGCCCGCTCACGGAGTATCGAGGCTCTGGCTGAGGCGATCGAGGAGAAAAAGCAGGAGTATCGCCGGCAGGTACAGGAGTGCCTGGCGGAGATGATCGCAGGCCACGTGGTGGCGGAGGTTCTGGAGGGCGTTCGCAGCCTGGAAGACAGCCAGCTTGAAGCGACACTGAACGACCCGCGGATCACGGCTCTGATCAAGAAGTTCACTGCAGGCCGCTGGGAGACGGTGAGGCTGGGCGGCGACGGCCTGCTGGTCGAAAACGAGACGGAACGCTACCCCCTGGAGCAGTTGAGCAGCGGCGCCCGGGAACAGATTCTCCTGGCCCTGCGGATGGGCCTGGCCTCGGTCATCTGCGGGAAACGGAGCCTGTTTCTCATCCTGGATGATGCCTTTCAGTACTCGGACTGGCAGCGTCGCCGGGCCCTGGTTCATCAGGCAGTGGAGGCCGTGCGCTCCGGCTGGCAGGTCGTCTATCTGACCATGGACGACGATATCCGCGACCGCTTCCGCCGGGCCGCTGAGGAGCTGGAGCCCGGGACGTTCGCGCTGATCGAGCTCTGAGCACCGCCGCCGAAGAGCCTCCCGATCTAGAGAATGCAGACTAGGGAATGCAGAACCGATCGGAGCGCAGATCCGTGATGAATCCGTGACCGGGGGCGTGGGTGATCATCAGCTCCTGCCCGGAGGTGATGGCCGCCTGCTGCGGCGTCACCCCGCATGCCCAGAACACCGCTGTCTTGTCCGCGGGAATAGAGGCCAGGGGCGCACCGAAGATCGGAGCCCCCAGATCCACTCCGATCACCCCGGGATTGCCCACGTGGACCGGGGATCCGTGTGTATGGATGTAGCGGGTCGTCAGCTGCGTTGCCGTGATAGCCTGTTCGGGGCTCATCAATCGCATGGTCACCACTAGATTTCCGTGGAATTTCCCGGCCGGTATGGTCGGTACCGACGTGAGGAAGGCCCACACCGTATCATTCGCCTCCACGCCCGCCCGGGACAGGGCCGCGTCGAAGCTCAAACTCGATCCGAGCAAAAAAGCCACGCTCTGCGGAGTCCACAGATCGAGGATCTCTCCGGCCTCCCCGGCCTTGGCTCCCGATCTGTAGATCGCGTAGCGGGCAAGATCGGTCCTGAGATCCGCTCCCGGAGCGCAGATGCGCGGCTGCGGGTCTCCCGGATCCGTGACCTCGATGACCGGGCAGGCTTTGGCGTTTCTCTGGCAGTACACGAGGAAATCGTAGGCGTCCGACCGGGGCAGGACCACGAGATTCGCCTGCACGTATCCCTCCACCTTGTGCACCGTCGGCCCGGTCCACCTGCCCTCCCGCATGGCCTGGCGGGCCGCCTGAGCTTCCGTCATGACCCGCTCTATCCTTCGAAGGAGGCGGCCGGGAGCTTGCGGTCCATCTCCTCCAGACGGTAGCCGAATCCCGGGCCGCTCACGGTGGAAAGATCGATCGAACCGTCGCGCCGCCTGAAGAGCCCCGGATGCACAGCGGCCTCGGGGGCAGACGCTTCGGGATAGAACTGCGAACCGTTGGTCTCCACGCCCATGATCGTCCCGGCGTAGGCGGCGAGCAGGGCGTGGGGAATCATGGCCAGCATCGGGTTGGTCAGATCCTGGACCATCAGGGTCATGCCGTGAGCCTTGGCCCAGCACAGGCTCAGGATGGCACCGGTCTGGGTCTTGCACGTTTTCAGCGCCACGCCGGTCCACCCCAGGGACCTGCCCAGGCGCACGAGCTGCCAGTCGTGGGCGCTTTCATCCATGAACAGGGGCTTGCGGGCACTTACCGCGTGAACATCGATCTGGTGTCTCTCCAGGTCGTAGGGGAACGGCTGCTCCACGTAGAGGATCATCTGGTAGAATCTGGGGTGCTCGTCGCGCAGCTTGTCGAGGATCTCCGTCACGTAGCCGGGATCATCGACCGTGCAGTTGAAATCCGCCGTCAGCCAGACGACCCCCATGTTCACCGCTATCTCCCCGACGGCGACCAGGCGGGTGTAGTCCCACTCGATGTCGTCGCCCCGAAGCTTGACCTTCAGGCAGGTCAATCCGTCTCTTCTTATCCACTCCGGGAGCACCACAGGGTACCCGTCATCCGGTTCCTCTCCGGTCAGCTCCTCCTCTCCCAGCAGATCCTTGCCGCCTACCAGGTGCCAGGCGGGGATGCGATTCGGTCGAGGCTCCGTCAGAAAATCACTCGGGTAAAAACCGTGAAAACCGATCTTGGTGCCTTCGGCCGCGGACAGGTAGGTGCTGAGATCCCGGTTCATGAAGGGTTCCTGGTAGGTGGCGTACACCGGAGCATCGTGAAGTTTCCCGTAGGCGTCGTGGAGCGCTATATCGAAGGCCGAACAGCACACCAGCGCGGCCAGCCACGGCATCGGCTCCCGATTCGGGGATTTCTCCAGCCCCTTGCGGTTATGCTCGTCGAGCAGCCCGGGAAGCACGTCCCGCTGGAACGCCTGGCCGATCTCCAACGGGTGGCCCGGCACTTCGAAATCCCGCCAGGCCCGGGCAAGGAGCAGAGCGAACTCCTTTACGGATATCAGACGTTCGGCGAGGGGCAGGGAGCTGACCCAGAACCACTGGGCCATCAGCGGGGTTTCTCCCCAGCCCCAGGCGATTTTTCCCTGGTCGTTCTGGATCCGCACGGCCGCCCGGGCGCAGGTGACCTCGGTGGTGATCTCGGGACCGAACTTGAGAGGCACCCTCATGCTCACCGGCAGGAAATACAGCTTCACGCCGTTCACTCTTACGTCGCGATTGTTGCTCATCCGCTATCCTCCAGACTGCATATCACCCCGGGACTGCAGCTCCCTTACGCCTTCAGCCCCGTCCCGGTCAGGGCTTCGATCATCCATCTGCGCAGGATCGCAAACAGCAGGAACAGCGGCAGCATGCTCAGCGTGGCCGCCGCCATGATCAGGTGATACTCCTTGAAATGGAAATTGGTGAAGTAGGATATTCCGAGGGTTACCACCGCTTTGGCCGGGGTGGTGATCACCAGGAGCGGCCAGAAAAACTCGTTCCAGGTCCACATGAACTTGATGATGGCCAGGGCGGCCAGGGCCGGCTTGATCATCGGCATGACCACGGTCCAGAAAATCCGCAGCTCCGAACAGCCGTCGATGCGGGCCGCGTCGATGTAATCATCCGGTATCGACGCGATGCCTTCCCGCATCAGCAGCACGCCGAAAGCGCTGATCACCAGGGGCAGCAGGAGCCCCAGGAACGTGTCCACGAGATTGATCCTCTCCAGATAGACGAACAGCGGCACCGCCACGGAGTGGAAGGGCACCATCAGCACCCCGATCACGGCGAAAAAGAACACCTCCCGGAGGGGAAACCTGAACTTGGCGAAGCCGTAGCCGGCCATCGAAGCGACTACCAGGCTCACGCACACCGCCGATACCCCCAGCAGGAACGTGTTCATGAGAAAGCGGCCGAACTTTGCCCGGTCGAAGACCTCCTCGTAGTTGCCCAGATAGGTGAAGCTGCCAGGCAGAATCGTGGGCGGCACGGTCATGATTTCCTTCGGCGTCTTGAAGCTCGTGGTCACGGTCCACAACACGGGAACGAAGTAGATCAGGGCTCCGATGGAGAGCAGGGCAATCACCGCGATGCGCTGCAGGGTGCGAAATCTAAATTTCATAGCGCCTGCCCCTCATGATCCGCCGCTGGAGAACGCTGAACACCAGCAGGGTCAGGAACATCAGGACCGCTATCACCGACGCCCGGTCCTGGCGATAGAAGCGGAAGGCATTGTCGTAGAAGTAGAACAGGAGCATGTAGCTGGAGGTGGCCGGCCCTCCGCTGGTGGTGACGTATACCACGTCGAAGACCTTGAAGCCGAAGATCACCTCCAGCAGGCTGATCACCCCTATCTGCGGCAGCACGAGGGGGATCGTGATCGAAAGGTGCAGCTTCAGTCCCGTCGCTCCGTCCACCTTCGCCGCTTCGAAGTACGAATCCGGGATGCCCTTCAGGCCGGCGGACAGGATCAGCACGGCGAATCCCGAACGGACCCACAGGTTGATCACCGCCAGGCTGGGGATCACCTGGACCGAGTCATTGAGAAACTTCAGCCCGGGCAGTCCGAAGAACGACAGGAGGAGGTTGGCCAGGCCGAACTGGGAATGAAAGATCCACTCCCAAATGGGGCCCGCCGCGGCGAAGGAGACCAGCGTCGGCAGGACGTAGAAAACCGTGTACATATCCCTCAGGCCCTGGGAGGAAAGATTGTGTAT
>JAFGQJ010000353.1 GCA_016935715.1 Spirochaetales bacterium | reverse complement strand
GGGCATCCAGGTCGCGGAGCTGCGGCCGGGAATCATGGCGACGGATATGACCAGCGGGGTCAGGGAGAAGTACGATCGTCTGATCGGGGAAGGCATCGTCCCTGAAAGAAGGTGGGGTACTCCCGAAGACGTGGGGGCGGCTGCCGCGGCCGTGATCCGCGGGGACCTGCCATTCACCACCGGCTCGGTCATCGACGTGGATGGCGGTTTGCATCTGCGCCGGCTGTAGCGCTTCCCGCAGCATCTCCTTCACCTGAAGATCCGGCAGCTCGCTGTTCAGCTCGCTTGATCGGCTCGTCGAAACTTGGTATCGTTGCCCCACCGTATAATCCGCAAATACACGGGGAAACGGACAAGGACACGATAACGGCGTACCGATGAGCGGGAACTGCAAATACGACTTCTTCGACGTGGATCACACGATCATGAGCGGATCCTCGGCACCCCTGTTCGCCTGGAAGGCGGTGCGCCGCGGCATCTTCCCCGCGTCGACCCTGTTGTACATCCCATTCTTCTTCCTTCAGTATCACGCGGGACGGCTGAACCCGGACTCTCGGGACTGGCGGTTCCCCATGCTGTCCGGAAGAACCCGGCAGGAGCTGGAGGAGATTTCCAGGGCGAATTTCGATTCGTTGAAGGAACGGATCTATCCCGAGGTCCGCAGGCTGATCGCAGAGCTCCAGGGGCGGGGACACCGGGTTGCGCTGGCCACCTCCTCCCTCGACCTGATCGTCCGGCCCATGGCTGAGGAGCTCGGCATACGTGATGTAATTGCATCGTCGCTGGAGTTCGTCGGCGGGCGCTCCACCGGGCGCCTGGCCGAGGGCCCCCTTCTCAAGGAGAGGAAGCAGGAGAAGGTCTACGAGTTCATACGGGAGCGGGGAGCGGGCTGGCAGGACTGTTCGTTTTATACCGACAGCGTGAATGACCTGGCTCTGCTGGAATCGGTGGCCGAGCCGATCGCGGTTAATCCCGACCGGCGTCTGAGACGAATCGCCTCGAAAAGGGGTTGGCGGATCGTGAGATTCCGCCTTTAGCCGTCCATACGATTGATTGCACTCGGCAAAAGGAGTTACCATCTAGTATGCTCGCCTCCGTTCCGGAGTTGAACCTCTTCTATCACCTGAGCGAAAAACTGATGGCCGGGGAGTTCCAGACATTTTCGGCACTGATCGACTATCTGGGGACTCTCAAACTGAGCTTCAAGCCGGAGGCTGTGATCGAAAGAAGTTTCCTCCTGTTCAAAGATCTCCGTTGGGGATTCCTGAAGGAGCTCAGCAGACCCGAGTACCCGAAGCTGTGGAAAGAGCTGATTCTTCCCCACTCGAGGTTTCCGAGCGTCGGCGATCTGAAGCGCAACATGTCCATTTCCAACATCTACATCGCCATGCTCGACATCCACGGCTACACGAGATTCTGCCAGGAGAGCAAGAGCAACCTTTCCCGCCTTCGAAAGCTCGATGATTTTCTCCACGACGGCATCCGCAACATCGCCCGCGGGAACAGTGCGCTGGCCAACAGGGAACGGGGTGATGAGATCGTCGTTGTCGCATCGAGCGCAACCGACTGCATCAAGACGACGCTGGAGATCATCAACACCTTCTCCAAGCAGGGGGCGGTGAAAGACCACGCGGTCAGCGCCACCCGCAGCGACTACAGCATCGTGTTGCCCGATTTCAAGGTAACCGCCGGCATCGCCGGCGGAAATCTGACCACCCCGTTGATCATCACCGAAAGCGGCCTGCTGTCCGGTTTCCTCCTGAACACCGCGGCCAGGCTCCAGACCCTGGCCAACGAGCTCTCCCCCAAAGACTCCAGTATCATCACGACCAACAGCGTGTATTCCAGCTTCCTGAAGGAAAACAAGGTCGTGAAGAGCGATCTGTTCGCAAAGAAGCTGCTCAATTTCTTCAACCTGGGACCGATCAGCTTCAAGGGAACCAAGGTCAGCTGCTGCGAGATTATCTTCAACCCCAGGGAGCGCTACCGCTTGAGCTACAATCCGGCACTGATGACCCTCCTGGACTCGCTGAGACAGAAGCTGTGGAAAGGAAGGGTTTTCCCGGACGTGGTGGAGCTGGTTCTCAAGGTGTGCAGCAACATGCCTCCCTTCGTGATCGAGATGGTGAGGGATGGAGATCGGCAAAGGGTGACGAATGACAGCATCACCCGCCTGGCCGAGCAGGCACGACAGCTCTATGAGGGTGAGGACTACCCCGCAGCGGTGTCCGCCCTAGGCCGGATCGCCGAACAGGTCGATTGCATTCCGGAGTTCGACAGGCTGGTCGCACGCTATCTCAGGGAGGTGGCGGATCGCTTCGGCCTGCTTGCCGCCGAGTTGAATAAACGGCTGGAGAAGGAGATCGCGGGCAAGCTGGACGTGATTTTCGAGCCCCGGTACAAGAACGCTTACAGGAAAGCCCAGGAGTACATCGGCACCTACGAGAAGCTGAAAGCTTTCGCCATGAGCAGCAATGCCCTCGGTAACAAGAAGAGCACCTGGTATTCCCTCGTCGAGGACAAGAAAGAGGATCTAAAGCTGGAGTTCTACTCCGGCAAGCGCTAGGTTCAATCCAGGATAAAGTCTCTGAACTGCTCGACGGATTCGAAGTAGGCGTTGCAGTTTTCCAGCATGTAGGTGCGGATTTGCGCGATCTGATGCCCCCATCCGGCCGCGGCGATCGGCACCCCCGTTGCCCGGGACATCAGCACGCCGGGTTTCAGATCGTCCAGGATCAGGGCCCGAGCGGGGCTCATCCGGAACCGCTCCAGGATTCGGTGGACCGGCCAGGCACTGGGCTTGCGGCGGTTCTCGTCATAGTCCCAGCCGAAGACCATGTCCGGCATGAATCCGGCCCCGCCGTCCGCGCTCCGGTAGGCGTTCAGGATCACGTCCTTTTCCGAATGGGATACAACCGTGACGGCGCCTCCCCGCTCGCGAAACTCCCTCAGGGTTTCGAGAAAACCGGGAAAGAACGGCGGGATGCGATTGGTGTTGTACTCCCGCCAGATCTTGTACTCGATCTGCAGTTCATCCTCGCTGAGAGCCAGCTCCCCGCTCAGGTAGTGCATGATTCCCGGTTCGAAATTCTTGAGAAACCAGCCCTCCAGGTCGATCGCTGCGAAGCCGGGACGCAGCACACGCATCGATTCAACGTGGGCCGGGTGGTGGATGAGGGCGGTGCTGTTCACCGCCGTGTCGTCGTGATCCAGTATGAGGCATCGATAACGAAGGCTCATGGGATGCTCTGATTTAACCGTGCCGGCCGGGCCGGAGTCAAGCCTGT
>JAFGQJ010000352.1 GCA_016935715.1 Spirochaetales bacterium | reverse complement strand
GATATTACGAATGAGTACATCACGAGCTACAGGACATCAGCATCTTGATTGCAGTCATCGAGCAGCAGAAAGTCCAACGCCGTAAACCGGCGAAGGAGCAGGGAGGCGGCGCCAGGATCCTGGAGTTTACCTACCCGGGGCAGCGGCGGCCTCCGCAGATCAAACGAAGCAGCTGGCGGACGGTCCAGAGAATCAGGCGTCCGCCGCGCCGGGCCGTCCTGCGGACCCATGCCATTCCCCGAGCCAAAGCACCCGCAGCCGGGAAGCCTTTCCGGATTCGGGGATTGCTCGAAAATATCCCCCGGGCGGATCTGATACTGGCCGCGGCCGCGGCCCTGTGCGTTCTCATTCCTCTCGGATTCCGGCTCCCTTTTCTTGCTCCTGCCCAGGGTCCGATCGAGCTACCCACCGGCGCAGATATCGAAAGCGTGATGGTCCAGTATCTGATACCCGAAGGGCAGGGTGAAGTCGAGCCCGGAACTGCGGACCAAAAAATTCTTGACTCGATACGGACTACGAGTTATACAGTTCGTAACGGTGACACCATCTCGGGGATCGCTCAGCGTTTCAACCTCAGTATGGATACGGTAATCAGCTTCAACGACATTCAGGACGCCAGGAGCTTGAATGCCGGAATGATCCTGACGGTGCCCAATTCCAACGGCCTGAAATACAAGGTCAAACGGGGAGACTACCTGGGGGGCATCGCCAAGAAGTTTGACGTGGCGCTGAACGACCTGCTGGACTGGAACAACCTCGAAACTTCGGTGATCGTACCCGGCCAGGAACTGTTCATTCCCAACGCCCGCCTCAGTGAAATGGAGCGCAACCGGGTATTCGGCCGCTTGTTCATCTATCCGACGAAGGGTAGAATTACGGATCGGTTCGGCATGCGCCGCGATCCGTTTACCGGCATGCGGAGGTTTCACAACGGAGTGGACCTGGCCGGTCCGGTGGGAACCCCGGTAGTCGCTTCCATGTCCGGAAAGGTCGCCATGGTGGGGTACAATCCAACCTACGGAAAGTATCTCATCCTGACGCATCCCGAGGGGTTTCAGACCCTCTATGGGCACCTCGATGCCTTTCGGGTACAGAGGGGGGAGGGCGTGAAGCAGGGCCAGCGGATCGCCGATATGGGCAATTCCGGCTACAGTACGGGGAGCCACCTTCATTTTTCGATCTTTCGCCGAGGAGAGCCGATTGATCCGTTCCAGTATCTGCACTAGAAGGCTTCGTTCCGTCCGGGCATTTTCCCGGCTTTGCAGGCGGATCGGGCAGGTCCTTCGCCGGCATATCTTTTTTCCCCTGAAAAGCCTGCTCATTCTTGCTCTGTACAGAGTGCAGATCCTGCTCAGGGTGTTCACCTGGCGCTTCTGGAGACTGCACCTTCGACTGCTGATCAGTCTGCTGTATATCTCGATCACGGCTGGACTGGCCGTGTACCAGGTTCGGGCCGTGCAGCTGGAGAAACAGAGGTTTCTCTACTATCCGGAGTCCTGGGTCACCCGCGCACCCGTACACGAAGCCCGGCAATCCGCCGATAATAGTACCGACAGCTCGGAGGCAAGATCCGTCGGGGGCGGTTCCCTGAGCGTGCTGCCGATCGACATCAAGCTGTACAGAGTAAGGGAGGGTGACACGCTGACCGGAATAGCGGAGCGCTTCGGCATGGATCTGGATACCATAGCCTCCCTGAATCGCGAGTGGGGCAGCGGGGTGCATCTTATCCAGATCGGCGAGGCCATCAAGATTCCCAATCAGGACGGCATCTTCATCGGTGTCGACGGTGATCTGGACGCCCTCTGCGAGGAAAAGGGAGTCCCGGTGGAGGTGGTTTTCGCGGTCAACGGAGTCGACCGGACGCAGATCAACCCCGGCGTGCAGCTGTTTTTCCCGGGAGTGCAGCATACCGGAATCGAACGCAGCGTGATTACCGGCAGCGCGTTCCTGCGGCCGGTAGCGGGGTGGCTGAGCTCCGCTTTCGGGTATCGGAGGGATCCCTTCACAGACGTAATGCACTTCCACAGGGGCGTCGACCTGGCGGCCCCGACCGGCACAACGGTGCGGGCAGCCCTGGACGGCAAGGTGGTGGTCGTGGGATTCGATCCGGTTCTGGGAAACTATGTTGTAATTCGTCATCAGATCAGCTATTCCACCCTTTACGGGCACCTGAGCCAGATCTGGGTATCCCGGGGTGCCACCGTAACCAGGGGACAGCGCTTAGGGGCTGTCGGCAACACGGGGAAATCCACGGGACCGCACCTGCACTTCGAGATACGGCGCCGCGGCGTGCCCATCAATGCCTGGGGCCTGATGACCTCCCGATATTGAGATTCGAGGGTAGCATTGTGAAACGGATTCTGTTCGCAGTTATCGGCCTTCTGGCCCTGTTTACGATAATCAGGGCGTACGCTCAGGATCAGGAGGTTGAAAACAGGTACATCATCCATCCAGGAATCCTGGAGTTCGAAACGACCGAGGGCGGCGCCCGGCTGGCCTTCGGGTTTTTGGAACGGGCTGAAGAGAAGGGCTCCGGGCGGACCTGGAATCTTTTCCCGCTGCGGCTCTCCCTGAGGGCGGGCAAACAGAGTTTTCTGATCGGGATGAATGGGCTGTCCTTCCTGAGCCCCGCAGGCTTGAGGATCGGTCGACCGGTAACGATTCGCGGCGTGAAACGGGGTGACGTCATCAGCATCGGTGGTGAGGTTACCGTGGAGGGCACCGTAGAGGGGGATGTCTGGGCCCTGGGTGCGAATATCGAGCTGTTGCCCGGGGCTACCGTGGCCGGGGACGCAGTCGCCCTGGGCGGCACGGTGGAAGCGGACCGACGATCGGAGATCGGCGGCAACAAGCAGTCCCTGCCGAATCTCAAGATCCCCTTCCTGAGCCTGCTCGGCTCGGAGCACTCCGCGGCGACCTTCCGCTTCATCATGGAGATCCTGGGGGTTTGTCTTTTCCTGCTCACCCTGTTTCTCTTCGTCCACTTCGCTCCCGATCATCTCTCCAGACTGGGCGGAGTGCTCTCCTCCGGATGGAAGGCATCGATTCTCTATCTGGTCCTGGCCATTCTGATCGTCCCGGTGCTGGTGGCGCTGCTGATCGCCTCGGTTGCGGGGATCCTCATTATCCCGTTCGTCTCGATTCTGCTGATGTTCCTGGCCTATGTCGGCTACGTTTCGATGGCCGTCAGGCTGGGTCTGTGGCTGCGAAAGTCCTCCCCGGAGGTAGGACCGGGGGAAGCCTACACCACGGGCCTCCTGGGCCTGCTGGTGCTCAAAGGACCGATTGTGCTCGGAATCCTTTTCACGCTGCTGGCCGCCGATTTCTTCCAGGGAATCGGCCGCTTCCTCTCGGTGGTCGGAACAGTTGCCATGAGCGCCGCCACGCTGTACGGCTTCGGGGGTATCCTATACTACATTCGAGCCCAGGCCCGGGGCGGCTGAACATCCGCCGATCGCAAGGCGCCGGGCGCCGTCTGCCGGGGGCGAATATCCCGACTCCGGCCCCGTACGCGTTTCATCGCTGCCCGTATCTCCCAATGCTTCACTCGAGTTCTTCTTTCCCCAACGGCTGGTTCGCCGTTCAGGTGAAAAAAAGCGGATATGCAGTTGAAAAGTGAGAATATTCTCAATATAATGTAAAGCGCGGAGAAGAAGCCGAGAATCCTCCGCGAGGAAAGAACCAACAGGAGGAGAGAGTGTATGAAAAAGACAGACGTGGCCATCGTCGGAGGAAGCGCGGCCGGATTGACCGCTGCCCTTACGGCTCGAAGACATTACCCGAACAAGAAGATACTGCTGGTCCGTAAGGAGAAGCTGGTGCCGATCCCCTGCGGAATACCGTACATCTTCGGAACCGTGGGGAGCCCGGATAAGAATCTGATGCCGGACACGCCGCTTCAAAAGAACAACGTGGATTTCATGATCGACGAAGTGGTGGAAATCGACAGGGAGAAGAGGAGCTTGAAGACGGAGGGCGGCGAGGAAATCGTCTATGACAAGCTCGTGGTAGCGACGGGCTCGCTGCCGATGGTGCCGCCGGTTCCGGGCTTCGACAAGGAGAACGTATTTCCTGTCTTCAAGGACGTGGAACGTCTGAGCGTCATGCAGCAGAAAATGAACACCTCCAAGAAGGTGGTGGTGATCGGAGGAGGGTTCATCGGCGTGGAGATGTCCGACGAGATGAACAAGAGCGGGGATCTGGAGGTGACCATCTGCGAGCTGCTACCGCACTGTTTGCAGCTGGCCTTCGATCCGGAGATCTGTGAGGAAGCCGAAAAGCTTCTGGCCGAGCGGGGCGTGAAGATACTGTCCAACCAGAAGGTGATCTCCGTGGAGGGAAACAAGAAAGCAACGGGTGTGAAGCTGTCCGACGGCAAAGTGCTGGAGGCGGATATGGTGGTGGTCGGAATCGGAACGGTCGCCAACGTAAGCCTTGCCGAGAAAGCCGGGCTTCGCATGGGGCCCACCGGATCCATATGGGTGGACCGAACCCTGCGTACCAGCGATGAAAACATCTTCGCCTGCGGCGACTGCGCGGAGAAGTTTTCCTTCTTCGGCGGCAAACCCTCCAAGCTCAAGCTGGCCTCCATTGCCTGTTCGGAAGCCCGGATCGCCGGCGCCAATCTGTTCGGCGCACAGCGGGAAAGCGTGGGAACCATCGGTGTGTTTTCCTCCGCCATCGGTGATCACAGCTTCGCGGTGGCCGGAATGTCGGAAAGCTTCGCCAAACAGCAGGGCTACGACGTGATCATAGGAACCGCGGAAGGGCCCAACCGCCACCCCGGCGGCATGCCCGGCACGGCCAATCAGAAGGTCAAGCTGATCTTCGAAAAACGCACGAAGGTGCTGATAGGTTCCCAGATGGCGGGAGACTGGGCAGTGGGTGAGCTGATAAACGTTGCCAGCGCCTGCATCCAGCACAAGATGACCATCGACGATATAGCCTGCTTCCAGATGGGCACGCATCCCGCGTTGACCGCTTCGCCGGTGGTGTACCAGTTCGTCAACGCGGCGGAATCCGCGCTGCTGGCGATGTCCTAGGGGGCGTTATCGTACAAACCAGCCCATCACAAACTCTGTCTTGAAGTGCGATCCCGCCGCATCGGCCAACAGGGATCCGGGAGGAATGATCCCCCCCGGATCCCCGGGCCTGCGGATTATTTCTTTTTCGAGCTGTCCGCTTCCAGCTCTTCCATTCGCTCCTTCAGCGCTGCCAGCTGATCTTCGAAGAACTTCACCTGGTTCTGAAGGGCTTCCTTCTCCTGTTCCGCCGAGTAGGCGGGGGCGTAGGGGTAGGGTCCGTAGGGGGCACTCCCGCTTCCCCAGCCGGCTCCCGGATAGGGGGCTCCCCACCAGCGTCCTCGTCCCCGGCCGAAGCCTGCGCCCATTCTGCCTCCGTAGGGGTTCATGAACCCCGGCACCCCGTAGCCGGCGCAGTAGCCCGCCGCCCGGCCCGTCATCGGTCCCATTCCTGCGGGACCGGTTCCATCTCCTCTTGGCATCACTTTGCCTCCTCGTTGAAAAAATTCTTTCCGCTCAGGGGTTTACCATCCGCCGCGGCCTCTTCCGAAGCCGCCGCGGCCTCTTCCATACCGGGCTCCCGCTGAACCGAAACGGGGGCTCGGGTACCCGTAAGGGCCGTAGGCCGGGTACGCGCCCCGGCCGTACGCGGGGTAAAATCCCGGGTACGGGTATCCGACGCTGCCCCCGCCCATGGGGGCTGCAAATCGGCCTCCGTAGGGATTCATGAACCCCGGCACGCCGTAGCCGGCGCAGTAGCCCGCCGCCCGGCCCGTCATCGGTCCCATTCCCGCGGGACCGGTTCCATCTCCTCTTGGCATGATCTCTCACCTCCTCCGTTCGAAATTACAGCCACATTACAACCACTGTCCTTTTCCGCGACCGCCGCGGCCGCCG
>JAFGQJ010000351.1 GCA_016935715.1 Spirochaetales bacterium | reverse complement strand
GATAATCGAGGGGCAAATCAAATACGGGGAAAGATTGAACATCAAGAAAATCTCCGAGCAGCTGAATGTGAGCACGATGCCGGTCCGGGACGCTCTGAAGAAGCTGGAGATGGAAAACATCGTTCGCATAAAGCCCCGGAGCAATTGTATTCTCACGGTCCCTACCAAGAAATCCATTCTCGACGCCGTCGACATGCGGGAGCTGCTGGAGCTCCATGCCGTGGAACTGGCTTACCGGAGGGTATGCGAAAATGACCTGCACCCGATAAGTGCGATCGTTGACGAGATGAAAACGATCAACGATGGGACGCCCTCCGTCGACGATACGAACCGTTACATCTACCTGGACCTCCAGTTCCACACGGAGCTGTGCAACCTGGCCGGCAATGACTACCTGCAAAAATTCTACCGGGAGGTCAATCTTCACCTGAACATGGCCTTCATCTATAGAATAGGGGTTCCACCGAATATCAGCGAGACCTTCCGGGACCACAGTCGGATCGCGGAAAAGCTTGCCGAGAATTCAGCTCAGAGCGTAGAGCTGCTGGAGGATCACCTGGGACGCAGCAGGAGCCACATCATCCGGGGCGAGCTGTTTCGATCATTGGAATAAGCGTATCCGGTCCGACACGATCGACCGGGGAAAGGAGTTGCTCATGATCACCGGGGCTTTTCCTTGACATCGCGCCAGAGGGGATTTAGAATTTTCAATGTTTCATACCACTGTCCAAGGAGGTACCTTATGAAAAAGTGGTTTCTCAGTGCACTCGTTCTGCTGTTCGTCGCCATGGCCCTGGGCGCCGGGGGGGCCAAGGAGCCGGCCCCGGAAGCCGAGGGAGCTGCGGCAGTTCCGGCCTACGAGCTGATCCAGTGGAACTCCCCGAATCCGATCAACGTACGGATCAGCGGCAGGCAGTACGCGCTGCCCGCCGGCTGGAAGGAGGCCGTAGCGGGAGTCAGCAAGATCAAGGTCTCCAACTTCGGAGCCTTGCAGCACGACCCGGCCACCGTAGCCAACGCCAAGAGATTCTCGGAGCTGACCGGAATCGAGGTCGATCTTCTCGGGTGGGCCGAGCCGCCCATCGTGGCCAAAACCGTTTCGATCTTCTCGGCCAGGAGCGATGCTGTGGACGTGCTGTGCTACGACCACCCAACCACCTATATGCAGATGGTCGGCGGCGGCTGGCTCCATCCGATCGACGCCATCTGGGATGACCCGAACGTCTGGAAATACTACGCCGGCCCGCTCAAAGACGGGCTGACCGCTCCGGACGGCCATATCTACGGCTCCATCGGCCAGACCAAGACCATGATGCTCTACTACCGGCCGTCGGTCGTGCCGAATCCTCCCGAAACGTGGCAGGAGCTTCGGCAGATAGCCAGGAGGGTGACCACACGGGATATGTGGGGCTACGTCTTCTCCGCCGGCGGAGAGATGGACATCATCTACCCGTTCCGGGACCTGGTCTACTCCCAGGGCGGCAGGATCGTAGACACGAAGCGCCAGCGCCTGGTCGTGGACAGCCCGGAAGGCACGAACGCCCTGAAGATGCTGAGCGATATGGTTCTGGTGGACAAGAGCGCGCCCGCCTCCGTGCTGGAGTACTCCTGGATGCAGGTCGCCGACCTGTTCGGCGTCGGCAAAGCGGCCATGATCATGACCCACACGGTGGACGCCAACCGCTACAAGAATCCGGCCAACGCGCCGGCGATCCAGGGTGACTGGGCCGTAGCGCCTCCGCCCAAGTGGGACGCCTCCATGCCCGATACCTACCACGCCTCGTATTTCGACATCGACGGGTACATGATCAACCGCTTCATCGACGACAACCAGATAGCGGCCTCCATGCTGTTCCTGGACTTCATGCGCAGCTACGAGGCGGCCTACCGCGAGCTGATCGATGAAGGAAACGAGGCTTCCGTGCTGACCGTGTACGATTCCCCGGCGGCCCAGAACATTCCCGTGCCCGAGGAGCGCAAGGCGGCCATGGCCAACGCCGTGCTGGAAACCTTTCCTCCGGCCGGCCGGGCTCTGACGGACATCATGATGGAGTACTTCGCCAACGTCGTCACCGGCAAGATGCAGCCCATGGCGGCCCTGGAAGAGCTCCAGACCCGTTTGGACGACTACGCCGTACCGGAGTAGCGCCCGAACCGTACGATCAACCGAGGGGGACTTCCCGCCGCTTCGGCGGGAAGACCCCTCGCCACCATTTTTCTCGTCGCGGAAGACCAGACTCCTTTGGTTGAAGGGAGGGTCGGGTGAAAATTTCGGATCAGACCTATGGTTTCCTGCTCAACGTGCCGGGGCTCGTTGTGGTTTTCCTGTGGGTGGTGTTTCCCGCCGGCTTGCTCGTGGTGACCAGCTTCCTGCGCTACGACAATCTCTCTCCGATCGTGTTCGGCGGCATCGACAACTACCGCAGGCTGTTCTCGGACCGCCTGCTGTGGATCAGCCTCCAGAAAGCTGCCGTGTTCAGCGGCGGCACGACTCTCATGACCTATGTAGGGGGGATTCTCCTTGCCCTTGCACTGGCCGGGATCCACAGGGGCTCAGCCGTATTCCGCTCCGTGATGATCATCCCCTGGGCCGTACCGCCGATCGTTTCGGGGATCATCTGGAAGTGGATCTTCAGCCCTGACTTCGGCGTGGTCAGCGACCTGCTGATGAAGGTGGGATTGATCGGCAAACCCTTGAGCATCTACAGCAACACCAGCCTGGCCATGGTCGGGGTGATCGTCGCGGACAGCTGGACCCGGATCCCCTTCATGGGCATCATCCTTCTGGCGGCCCTGCTGAGCATCGACAGGGAACTGTACGAGGCGGCCAAGATCGACGGGGCGGGAGCCCTGGCCCGCTTCGGGTTCGTCAGCCTGCCCCTGATCCGCGGACCCATGTTCGTGGGGCTCATGATCACCATCATGTTTTCCTTCCGCACGATCGACATCATCATTCCCCTGACCGCCGGAGGACCGGGCAGATCCACCTACGTTTTCGGCTACTACATCTACGACCAGCTGATCAAGACCCTGAACTTCGGGGTCATGGCCGCCGCCGGGATGGTGCTGTTCGGGATCACCACGGCCGTCTCCATGGCGATGCTCTCTCTTTCCAGGAGGTAGAGGCGATGCTGGACCGGATATTCGAAAGCAGGATTACGGCGTACATCGTGATCATCGTCATCCTGGCCGCGATGATGGGACCGATCTACTGGACCGTGGTGACCGCCTTCAAGCCCGACATGGAGACCTACGTGTTCCCCCCGGTCTATTTTCCGAAGAACCCGACCTTCCAGCCCTTCAGGCTGCTGTTCGAGTACTATCCCTTCGCCAGCTATGTCCGCAATTCGATCATCGTGACCCTCTCCACGACGGCGGTGGTGACGGTGTTCGGCATGTTCGCCGCTTACGGCCTCAGCCTCTACCGCTTCAAGGGGGCCAATGCGGTGCTGTACTTCCTGATCTTCACCCGCATCATTCCTCCCCTGTCCCTGCTGCTTCCCTTTTATCTGGTCATAGCGAACCTGGGGCTTCAGGACCGCCTGCTGAGCATGATCCTGGCCAATATCTACCTGACCTACCCCTTCGCCGTTTTGATCATGAAGAGCTTCTTCGACAGCTTTCCAAGGGACCTGGTGGACGCGGGGATCGTGGACGGCTGCTCCCGCACGGGGGTGCTGCTGCGGATTGTGCTGCCGATCAGCGCCACCGGGATCGCCTCCTCGGCGATCATCTCCTTCCTGTGGACCTGGAACGAGTTCATCTACGCCTTCGTGTTCACCTCCACCTCCCGGGCCCAACCGGTCACGGTGGGCTGCTTCGACGCGATCGGGGACATCTTCGTGAACTGGAATCAGATCTGCGCGGGCGGCACCATCGCCGCTCTGCCCGGGATTCTGTTCGTGCTGTTCGCCCAGAAATACCTCGTGCAGGGGCTATCGGCGGGGGCGCTCAAGTTTTAGCAGTCCATATGGACACATCCCTGGCGGTCATCTTGGAGAAACCCGAAACGATTGCGGTGAAGGAGATTCCCGTCCCCCCGATACCCGGGTCCTCGGTGCGGGTGCAGATGAGGGCCTGCGGGATCTGCGGCAGCGACGTGCGCTACTTCGCCGGAGACAATCCGTGGAGCCTGCACACCCTCGGCAAACAGGTCCCCTCCCCGCCCAACATGGTGCTGGGCCATGAGGTGGCGGGCGTCATCCGCAGGCCCGGTGGGGAGACACCCGTGGCGATCCTGGCCTACAAGGGCTGCGGCAGGTGCGACTACTGCCGCAGCGGCAGAGAGAACCTGTGCAGCGACATGGAGCACTTCGGCCACGGTGCCGGCTGGCAGCAGATGCCCTACTACCCCGGAGGGATGTCGGAGCAGTTCGACATCTGGGAAGGGTTTGCCTACGAGATCCCTCCGCAGATCTCTTTCGAGGAAGCCGTCTTCCTGGATGGACTGGCCGTAGCCGTCCACGCCGTGGATCAGAGCGCTCTGCAGCCCGGACAGCGTTTCGGCGTCGTAGGTTTGGGCCCCATCGGGCTTCTGGCAGCTCAGGTGGCACGTTCCCGGGGTGCTTCCTTGACCACCGGCTGCGACACCTCCGACCTTCCTGTCCAGCTGGCGCAGGGCGTCGGACTCGGAGAAACGATACGAGGGGACAGCACGGCACTGGCAAAACATCTGCGCGGAGCAAACAGGCGCCTCGACGCAGTCGTGGATACGGTGGGCAGCCCGGAGTCGATCCGGGACAGTCTGTCGATGCTGGACAAATCCGGCACCCTCGTTCTCCTGGCCGTGCACGGCCGGAAGATTCCCATTGCGCCGATCTGGTTCAGCGGCGAGCGGCGGATCATGAGCTCTGCCAACAACAGGTACGGGGACTTCCCCCGGGCCATAGAATTGATGGCCTCGGGCGCCGTAAAAGTGAAATCCCTGATCACCCACCGTTTTGCCCTGCCCGATGCCCCGGAGGCGTTCCGGGTCATGCTCCACAAGGACCGGGAGAAGGCGTACAAGGTGGTCCTGCATCCGGAGCTTGCCTGCCCGCCGTCTTAAGGGTTATTCTGGAGGCACCGCGCAACCAAGGAGCAAAGTATGGACAAACCAATGCACGAAGATATCGCCGCCCTCGTAGCCGCCATCGACTATTCGGAAGCTCTGACCGTAACAGCCTCGGAAACCGTGGCCCGGGAGGCGTGCAGATCCGCCCGGGAATATGGGTTTCGCGCCGTCGTCGCCTTCCCGCAGTTTCTGGCAGTCCTGGTGGACGAGCTGTCCGGCTCCGGCGTGCTGGCGCAGATCCCCGTAGGTTTTCCCTGCGGCGGGTCGACCACGCTGGTGAAGTGTAACGAAGCCGAAGAGGGGCTGAAGCGGGGCGCCTCCGATCTGGACATGGTGATGAACATAGCCGCCTTCAAGCAGGGGGACTATCGGAAGGTCAGAGAAGACATCGCCGCGGTGATGGGGGTCGCGAAACCCTTCGGGGTGCCCTTCAAGGTAATCATCGAGATCGGGTTGCTGAGCGAGGAAGAGAAGGTTACGGCGGCCGGTCTGGTGAAGGACTGCGGCGCGGATTTCATCAAGACCTGCACCGGATTCGGACCCGGGCGGGCTACTGTACACGACATCGCTCTCATCAGGCAAACCGTCGGCTCCCGGCCCGGCATCAAGGCTTCAGGGGGCGTGGCTTCCATGGAGGACGGGATCGCGTTCATGAAGGCCGGAGCGAACATCATCGCCATGAGGCGCTTCCTGGTGGAACAGCTGGAGAAGCTCGACTGGCCGAAGCGCAGCTCGTGAAGCCGCAAACGGAATTCCCTCTCAACTTGACATTTCCATTGATATGCGGATTATACTACAACCCTTGAAGCCGGAAGAAAAAAAGGAGAAACCAAAACGATGAAGGTATACTACGAGCAGGAGATCGATCAGCAGTGGATCCAGAGCAAGAAGGTGGCTGTGATCGGCTACGGCAGCCAGGGCTTCGCCCATTCCAACAACCTCCGGGACTCCGGCGTCGATGTCTGCGTAGGCCTGCGCAAGGACAGCGCTTCGGTAAAGAAGGCGCGGGAGGCGGGTCTCAAGGTCATGACCGGCGGCGAAGCGGCACAGTGGGCGGACGCCATCATGGTCCTGGTGCCGGACCACCTGCAGGCGGAGGTGTACCGGAAGGATATCGCCCCATCTCTCGGCTCCGGCAAAACACTGATGTTCGCCCACGGCTTCAACATCCATTTCGGCCAGATCGAGCCTCCAGCCGACGTGGATGTTTCGATGGTCGCCCCAAAGGGACCGGGACACACGGTTCGACGCCAGTACGAGCTGGGCTACGGCGTGCCCTGCCTCATCGCCATCGGCAATGACGCCAGCGGCAGGGCTCGCGAGACAGCACTGGGATACGCGGCGGCCATCGGCGGTGCCAAAGCCGGCGTGATCGAGACGACATTCAAGGAGGAGACCGAGACCGATCTGTTCGGCGAGCAGGCGGTTCTCTGCGGCGGGGTGACTCATCTGATGCAGGCGGGATTCGAAACCCTGGTGGAGGCGGGCTACGCCCCGGAAATGGCTTATTTCGAGTGCATCCACGAGTTGAAGCTCATCGTGGACCTGATCTACGAGGGTGGGATGAGCCTGATGCGCTACAGCGTCTCCGACACCGCCGAATACGGGGACTACGTCTCCGGCCCTCGCATCATCACACCGGCGGTGAAACAGGAGATGAAAAAGCTGCTGGCGGCGATCCAGGACGGAAGCTTCGCCCGGAACTGGATCGGAGAAAACAAGAGCGGGCGGAAGAATTTCCTGGCCATGCGCAAGGAACACGCAGCCCATCAAATGGAAGAGGTCGGGGAAAAGCTGCGCTCCATGATGCCCTGGATCGCCAAGAACCGCCTGGTGGACAGGGACAAGAACTAGCCGCGAGCTCCAGCGTCGGCTCCGGGCGGGGCGCCCGGGATCAGTTCTCCAGAATCGTGATTTCCACGCGGCGGTTTTGCATACGGCCCGCTTCCGTCTGGTTGTCCGACAGAGGCTCCCGATGGCCCATGCCCCGCGTGGTGACCTGCAGCGGCCGCAGTGCTCCCATGGACAGCAGGTAGTCCGCCACGGCCAGCGCCCTCTGCTCCGACAGACGCTGGTGGTCGGCTTCGGTGTAGCCGGGAACCCGGGCGGTGTGCCCCGTTATCAGGATGTCCCGCCGCGGATAGTCCTTCAGTATCTCACCGATGTGACTCAGCTTGGCCCGCTCCGACTGCCTCAGCTCTGCCGAGTTGGGCTCGAACTGGATGTTCTGCAGGGCCAGAGTGACGCCCTTCTCTTCCGCGACCACGGTAGTGTCTTCCACCCCCCGCTCCTCGAGCTGCTTGGCGATCTCCTGCGCAACCTGCTCTCTGTCCAGCTCCTCCGATTCCAGCAGCATCCCTTCGGCGCTGCCGATGTATTCGACTGTCTGGCCGTCGGAGAGATAGAAAACGAAATCGAACTGTTCGGAATAGGAATGCGGCTTGCCCTGCTCACTGTCCCAGTAGTAGGTCTGCTCCGACCCGCCTTCGATCAACACCGGCACCTGGGCACGGCGGCTGCGCAGGGAGCCGAGCCTGTGCTGCACCTCGTACTCGATCGCGATCACCTCCACCTTTTTCCCGTCCCGCTGCTCTGAACCGACGTAGGTGTAGCTCACGGTCATCGGAAAGCGCACCGGTCCCTCGATGGCGAAGCTGCGGCGCAGATCGTGCGCCTCCTCCCCGGACGCGCTCCAGCTCGTACCCGGTGTGATATCCTCCTCGGGAAAGGTCGGCACGTTTCGCACGACGGGCATGAAATAGGCCTCCCCGATGTCGTAGCGGCCGAGCTCGTCGCGCCAGAACAGGGACTCGTACTCCTCGGTCAGGGAAAACGAGGTCTGGACGCCGTAGCCTCTCTCGGAGGTCAAAAACGTGGCGGAGAGCAGCCCCGCTTCCTTGCGGACCGCCAGGGTGTCCACCGCGACCTTGTTCAGGATGTTCGCCTGATGAGAAAGCACCCCGTTTACGTACACCTCCTCATTCACCTCCGTGATCAGCCGGTACTTCTCCTCCTCGCTGTATTTGAAACGGAAGGTTTCCGCCCCCGTTGCACTGAGGGGAAGAACGAGAACCAAAACCAGAATGATTGCTCTGCGCATGATCTGTCTCCCTTTTGTTTCGCTCTCTGCTTTGATCATCGGCAATCGCACCCTTTCACACCTCTCATTGACAGGACCGCAGCGCCTGAGGTACGATGGGGATGAGCTTAAATCTACTATCGTTCTTTGGAAAAAACATCATGGCACCAACGAAAGGCAAAAAAACTTTCGGAAGTGCGGAGGCGTGGACGCTTTTTCGGGAAGCCGGGTATGCCAAGCCAACCCATCTGCAGCAGCGGCTGATTCCTGTTATCCTCAAGGACAGGGACGTCGCAGTCGAGGCAGAGGGTGATTCCGGTAAGACTGCCGCTTTCATCTTGCCCCTCTCCGTGAAACTCAAACGGGGGAAGCCCGGGATAAAGGCGTTAGTCCTTACCTCCACCACCGAAAACTCGCATAAAGTGTTTCGCGAGTTCGGGCGCTTTCTCCGATCCGGGAAAAAACCCTCGGTCTTTGCTTTTGGGTTCGAGGGTCAGGAAAAGCGGGAGCACCGGATGCTCTCGCAAAGCCCGGACGTGGTGATCGGGACCCCAAACAAGGTAATCGACCACATCAGGAGGGGAAATCTCGATTTTTCGGGTCTGCAGACGGTGGTGATCGACAGGACTGAAAATCCAGAACATCCCGGCTTCGTAGAAGACATCCTGTTCATTTTCTCCAAGCTTCCGCAGAGCAAACAGACAATTCTAATCTCGTACAACCTCGAAAAGGACGGTGAGGGGTTGATGTCCCTGTTGAGGCGTCCCGTCCTCCTGCCCATGTCCACATGGAGGCAGCTGGCCGTCCCGGTGCGGGATACCTTCATCGAGACAGGGGAGGAGCAGAGGCTCTCAGTGGCAATCGACCTCATCCTGGCCGAGCCGATGGGCAGCCTCCTCATTCAGGCTGCAGATTCCAGGCAGGCGATCCAGTTGAACAAACTCGTACGAGCCCGCCACCACCCGGCTGCGCTGCTGCTCGACACCCTGTCTGCCCAACAGCAGAACAAGGTTTGCCAGAACTTCAGCGTGGGCAAGGTGCCGATTCTCATCAG
>JAFGQJ010000350.1 GCA_016935715.1 Spirochaetales bacterium | reverse complement strand
GAAATCCTTGCCTGCCCTGGGGGCGGCGTTCCAGTATACAGCCGGCCATTTGTAGCGGTCCGCCGCCAGAAGCATCCTCACGTGGGCGGGGTCCTGTCTGCCCACGATCTCCAGTTTCTCGATCCGGGCTCCCCGGGTCAGGAAAACGATGGGCGGCCAGCCTTCCCCGTAGGGCTCGAAGCTCTCCACGACCTTGATCAGATCTGGATTGAGGTAGGCGGGAGGCACCTCGGCGTCGATGCGGATCCGCGCTTCCTGCCTGTCCGGCGGCGTAAAGGTCTCGGTGACCGCAAAGAAGCGATTCTGGAACTCGTCGAACAGCTCCGCCGGCAGATTGAAACCCGCGGCTCGATCGTGCCCTCCGTAGTTCAGGAAGTATTCCGCAAACATGTCGAGCAGGCCGTTGACCGGGTAGGGGCTGCGCAGGGATCCCACCGCCTTGCTGGCACCCAGCGACACGACCACGGCGGGAATCTTGAAAAAGCTCACCAGCCGGGCAGCCAGAATGCCGGTGATCCCCCGCGGGATTTCCTCGGCCGCCACGAACACGAACTTGCCGCCGGTCCGATCCACACTGGCACGGGCCGCGGTGAAGACGCTGTCCCAGATCCTGTCACCCAGCTGTTTTCTCTGCCGGTTCAGCTGAAGAACGGCGCCGATGGCCCCCTCTATCTCCTCCTGGGTTCTGGAGAGAAACAACTCCGCCGCCCGTTGGGGCTGCCCCATCCGCCCGGCCGAGTTCAGAATCGGGGTGATGTGCCAGGAGATATCCTTGGCCGTGAGCTGCCGTCCGTGGAGGTTTTGTCTCAGCAGCAGCTCCCGGAGACCGGATCGCTTCATCCTGCTCATGGCCTCCAGGCCCCTGCGGACAATGATCTTGTTTTCGTCGACCAGGGGCATAAGATCCGCTATGGTCCCCAGAGCGGCCAGATCCACGATCGGCTCCAGTACGGACAGCAGGTCGAGCTTTGTCCAGCTCAGTCGCCGGAACAGCTCCAGCAGGACGTCCATCTCCGATTTGACGACGGAGCCGAAACCGACCAGCGACTCCCGGATCCGCAACAGGCTCTTGCCCGCATGTTCCGGAAATCCTTCGGCAACCTGGGCCTTGATATCGATGAGCTCGAACTGCGTCGGTTCAGCGCCGGTCATCCGTTTCAGGCAGCGAAGCTGGCTGTCCCGGTCGTACACGCGCACCTTCTTTCCCGCGAGCATCCGGTAAAACCTGGTACGTTCCAGGTTGACCTCCTGGGCCGGAACCGTGTCGGTGATACGCTCGGTTTCCACCAGATTCATCACTTCCGCCGCCTGAACGGTGAAAGCCTCGTTCGCCGGCTGGATGTCCAGGAACCAGGCCGGAACATCGAAATCTTCGGTGGCGCTGTAGACCAGTGCGACGGCCAGCTTGGCCACCACGCCGCAGCCCGACAGATCGCGAAAGGGATAGCGCGTGTCGCTGCACTTCGGGTCGATGATGGCGAAGGCCCGGGGGAGCGGATCGGGAGGATTGTGGTGATCGAGTACGATCGTGTCGATGCCCAGCGCGGCCGCCGCTGCGATCTCCTCATTGTTCGATATCCCGCAGTCCACGGTGATCAGCAGCCCGCAGCCCGCCTCGGCGCAGCCGTCTATGACTTCCCGGGTCAAACCGTAATCGTCTTCCCCTGTCGGTATCTGCCAGCGGGTCCTTGCCCCGATCCCCTCCAGCACCTGCCGAAGCAGGATCGTCGAGGTAATCCCGTCCACGTCCCGGTCCCCGAAGATCTGGATCAGCTGGTTCTCCGCAACCGCCCGGTGGATCCGTCCAAGGGCCTTGCTCATGTCCTCGAACAGAAACGGATTGTGCATCAGCATGGGATCGTTGTCCAGGATGAAGCGCACCGACCGCTCGTCGACGTGGTCCCGGCGCATCAACACCGCGGCGCTGATCAGGTCCAGCCTGTACCTTCGCGCCACCTCCCTGAGCTCTTCTGGATTCAACTCCGACTTTTCCCAGATCATCGTGCCAACGTTCCGCTGTCCGAACTCAGATTTCTTCCATGACGCGCTTCCGCGCCCTGCCGTGCTCTGCTCCCAGGGTGTAGGCGGTCTGCACGAGGGAGCCTGCCTGAGAAATCTTCTCCCTCTCGCGCCCGTGGATCAGGCAGAGAACCTCCCCCGCTTCCACAGCGTCCCCCTGTGTCTTTTTCAGCTCGATTCCCACATCGGGCAGCACATCCTCGTCCTTGGTTGCGCGGCTGGCGCCGAGCATCCCCGCTGCGATCCCTATCCGGTAGGCGTCGATCCGCTGGACGGTTCCCGATTCGCGCGCCTTCACCTCTTCGATCAGGGCAGCCCTGGGTCCGCGCTCCGGCCGCTCGACAGCTCTGACATCTCCGCCCTGGAGCTCCACGTTTTCCAGGAATTTCTCCCAGGCCGAACCGTCGCTGAGCCTGGCCCGGCACTCCGCCTCCGCGGAGTCAAGATCGGGCTTCAGATCACCCAGGACCAGCATGTGCGCGGTCAGCCGGACCGTCAGATCCAGCAGATCCTTCGGGCCGCCCCCGCGAAGCGTGTCCACCGCTTCCCGCACTTCGAGAAAATTCCCGACCATGCATCCCAGGGGCTGATCCATGTCCGAGATGACGGCGCGGATCCTCCTGCCCAGGCTGCCGCCGGTACGCACCAGGGATTCGGCCAGCTCCCGGGCTTCTTCCGGGGTTTTCATGAAGGCTCCGCAGCCGCACTTCACGTCGAAGACGAGAGACTGCGCCCCTTCGGCGAATTTCTTGCTCATGATGCTGGCCGTGATCAGGGGAATCGACTCCACCGTTCCCGTGACATCCCTCAGGGCATACAGCTTGCGGTCGGCCGGAACGATTTGCTCACTCTGGCCGGTCATGGCGAATCCGGTTTTTTGGAGAAGCTCGGTGAAGCGCTTCACGGACAGATCCGTGCGATAGCCGGGAATGGACTCCAATTTATCGAGGGTTCCTCCGGTATGTCCCAGGGCGCGGCCGCTCATCATCGGCACCGTGCAGCCGCAGGCGGCGGCCAGCGGAGCCAGAACCAGGGAGACCTTGTCCCCCACCCCGCCGGTGGAGTGCTTGTCCACCAGCGGCCCTTTCAGCCCGCTGAGGTCGATGATCTCTCCCGAGTCGATCATGGCCCGGGTCAGGTACCCGGTCTCCTCTGCGCTCATCCCCTTGAAGAAAACGGCCATCGCCAGGCTGGACATCTGATAATCCGCGACACTGCCCCCGACGTAGCCCCGGATCAAAAAAGAGATCTCCTCCTTGCTGAGCTGCTGGCCCTGTCTCTTCTTGACGATCAAATCGACTGCTCTCACTGCTCACCCCATTCCCAGCATGACGGTTTTCATGACCTTGTATTCGGCACCCTGGGGCCGAAGAATCGACTGGTACAGAACCAGCCTGTCCAGAATCAGGGAAACCTCGAAGCGGAAGAGCTCCTCGATTTCCGAGAGCTCGATGCGGGCACCCTTGTTGCGGGCCAGGGTGATGTGGGGGGTGAAGTCCCGTTCACTCTCCAGCGAGAGGCCTTCGATTCCGCCGACCAGCCGATGGTACAGCCTGTACAGGTTGCTGATCTCGGGTGCGCCTTTGTGTACGGGACAGTAGATTACCCGGGGCCGGCCCCTGAGCGGAAACTGACCCACCCCGCCCATGACCGCCTGGATGCTGGCCACCTTCAGCTCCGGCCTATCCATCGCCCGCATGATCGCGAGAACCTGATCCTGGACCAGCTCTCCGAAAAACACCATGGTGATGTGTATACCCTGGGGTTTGACGACCTTCAGATCGGGGTAGGCGCGCTTCAGCTCGGCCGCGAGCGCGGCGAGCCTGCTCACCGCCTGGGCCGGCAGGGGAAGTGCCGCGAAAGTCCTCATAGTATTCCCACTCCGCTTCTCAGTACGTTGAGATTCGTTTCCAGCGCCGCCTGGACCAGAAAGTAGACGGCTTCCTTGAGCGAGCGCAGGGACTCCTCCTCCAGACCGACGCGAAAAGCCGCCTGAAGGGGCACCTGGAGGGTCATCTGCAGATACCGCAGGGCTCCGGCCGGCAGGTGCATGGCGCCGGGCCGGGCGCAGCGCCCGCAGATCAAAAGCTGCTCTTCCGGGGACAGGTACGCGCCGTCGCGGCTGTCCAGCTCGGAGGCGCACAGCCCGCAGTGCTCCAGGTCGGGCATCCGTCCCAGGATTTCGAGAAAGCGCATCAGATACTGACAGCTCAGAGGCGCGACGCTCCGATCCGGGGAGCTTTCCAGGAGGCGCAGGGAAGCGACCAGCAGATCGTAGAGCGCAGAAAAATTCTCCCCGCCGCCGTAGGAGCGGATCACCGCCTCGGCCCACAGCGAAGCCGCGTAGTAGCGCTGCACGCTGCGGCGCAATCCGTCGGAGGTAGCCAGGCTCTCCATGTCGGTGATCTTGTACTGATCCCGAACCGGATCATGATACAGGTAGACCCGCGCCACGTGGAAGGGTTCCGAGGTGGTACGCAGCCTGCTCTTCATCTTGAATGCCCCGTGGGCCATCGCGTTGATGAGGCCCCGGTCACGGCTGAAAAGTGTGAGGGACTTGTGGATCTCACCGACCCGAGTTTTACGCAATACCACTGCCTCAGTGGTGAAGTTTCGAATCATCTCTGCATCTCTCATCATAGTAGTCGAGAAAGCGCGGGGGAAGCAAGCGCCGGCCGGGGCAATGGCATTCCGGGACGCTATCCAGGATACGACTGCTTGACATCCCCGGAGGGCATTACTATTTTTTCAGTTGAGGTACCAGAGGAGAACAATGGAAGAAAGACAGATCATCCCGACGAGCCAGGTGCTGCCCCCGAAGCTGAACATCCTGCCCATGAACGGCACGCCGGTTTTCCCCGGAATTTTTTCGCCCCTGATGATAGCCGGCGAGCGGGAAGTGGAGCTGATCGAGCATATCATGACCGAGCATGGATTCATCGGGCTGGTGCTCACCACGACCGGGGCGGCGGAAAATCCCACCGGGGATGATCTGTACAGAGTCGGCACGGTGGCCAAGGTCGTGCGCAAGGTGAACCTGCCGGACGGGGGGATAAATATCTTCATATCCACGCTCAAGCGTTTTCGCGTCAAGAAGTTCATCTTCAAGGAACATCCGATCACCGTGGCGGTGGAGTATCTGGAAGACAAGAACTTCGAGTCCAATGAGGTCCGTGCCCTGACGCGCTCCCTCATCTCGGAGATGAAGCAGATCTCGGAGAACAATCCCCTTTTCTCCGAGCAGATGCGGTTGAACATGGTCAACATCGACCACCCGGGCAAGATCGCCGATTTCATCACCTCGATCCTCAATATCGACCGCAAGGATCAGCAGAGCATTCTCGAGACGCTGGACGTGCACGAGAGGATGATGAAGGTCCTGGTCTTCATCCGCAAAGAACAGGAGCTGATGAGCATCCAGCAGAAGATCATGAAGCAGATCAACGAGAAGATCTCCAAGAGTCAGCGGGAGTATTTTCTCAAGGAGCAGCTCAAGGCGATCAAACAGGAGCTGGGGATGCCGGTGGACTCCAAGTCCAGCGAATACCAGCGCTTCAAAGAAGCGATGGAGAAGCTCGATCTGGACGAGGAGGTGCGCGGCCAGGTGGAGCAGGAGCTGGAGAAGTTCAGCCTGATGGACACGGGATCTTCGGAGTTCATCGTCACCCGCAACTATCTGGACACCATCATCAGCCTTCCCTGGACCGCTGCCGCGCGCAGGGAAGTCGACATGCAGCGGGCCCAGCGCATCCTGGACGAGGATCACTACGGCCTGGAGGATGTGAAGGAACGGATACTCGAATACCTGGCGGTGCGCAAGCTCAAGCAGGACAGCAAGGGCTCGATCCTCTGCCTGGTCGGCCCGCCGGGGGTGGGAAAGACTTCCGTGGGCAAATCCATCGCCCGGGCCCTGAACAAGAAATTCTTCCGCTTCTCCGTGGGGGGCATGCGGGACGAGGCGGAAATAAAAGGCCATCGGCGCACCTACGTGGGAGCCATGCCCGGCAAGATCATCCAGGGACTGAAGATCGTCAAGACGAAGGATCCGGTGTTCATGATCGACGAGATCGACAAGCTGGGCGTCTCCTTTCAGGGAGATCCCTCTTCGGCCCTGCTGGAGGTGCTGGATCCGGAGCAGAACGTGGCTTTTCGCGATCACTACCTGGACCTGCCCTTCGACATTTCCGATATCCTTTTCATCACCACGGCGAATACCCTGGACACGATTCCGGCGCCGCTGCTGGACAGGATGGAGGTCATCCGGCTGTCCGGCTACATCAATGACGAGAAGGTGGCGATCGCCCGCAGGTACCTGATCCCCAAATCACTGGCGCGAACCGGTTTGAAGCGCAGGGATGTGAAGTACTCCAAGGCGGCGCTGCTCGAGATAGCGGAAGGATACGCCCGCGAGGCGGGTCTGCGCAACTTCGAGAAAGCGCTGGACAAGATTCACCGCAAGCTGGCCCGCAAATCCGTGCTGGAATCCCTGAAGCTGCCGCTGTCGATCGCACCGGCCCAGATAGAGGAATACCTCGGCAAACCGATATTCTACGAGGAGGGCATCAAGAAGATCACCCGGCCGGGGATGACCCTGGGACTGGCCTGGACACCGCTGGGCGGCGCAATGCTCACCATAGAGGCCGTGGCCAACCCGGGAAAAGAAGGATTCCGCCTGACCGGCCAGCTGGGAAACGTCATGCAGGAATCTGCAAACATTGCTTATACCTACGTCCGCCACATAGCCGGGCAGTTCGGCGTGGACAAGGAGTTCTTCGAGAACAATCAGATCCACCTCCACGTGCCCGCCGGCGCTACTCCCAAGGATGGGCCGTCCGCGGGAATCACCATGGCCTCCTGCCTGCTTTCCCTGTCCACGAACCGGACCGTGAAAAACTCCCTCGCCATGACCGGGGAGCTGTCCCTGGTCGGCCAGGTTCTACCGATCGGCGGCCTGAAGGAGAAAGTGATCGCGGCCAAGCGCAACAAGATCAAGCAAATCATCATCCCTGCACAGAACGAGAAGGACCTGGCGGATATCCCGGATCACGTCAAGAAGGGAATCGAGTTCCACCCGGTGCAGAACATGGAAGAGGTGATCGACAGGCTTTTTTCTCGACGCCCGGGCTAAGCCTCGAGCAGCTGCTCGGGAATGTCCACGGCTCCGCGGCGGAGAAGCCGGAAGGGATTCTGGGTGACGTCGAGGATCGTCGAAGGGATCCCCTCGGGCCGGTCTCCTGCGGCCACGACCAGGGCCACGCGGCTGCCGAAGGCGCGGAGGATGTCGTCGATGCGCCACAGCGGGGGCTTGCCGCTGGCATTCACGCTGGTGGAGAACAGCGCCCTTCCCAGCTTGTTCATCAGCTTTGTCAGAGCCGCGTCGGCGGGAATCCGCAGAGCCACGGTCCCCGCCTTTTTTGCAGGGAATATGATGGTCAAGGCGCCGGGCCAGTAGGTTTTGAGCCCGGGAGGCAGCACGATGTCGGTGTACCGGGGAAGCCAGCCGGCGTCGGGTATCAGCCGGAGAAGCGACTTTCCCTCTCTTCCCTTCAGCGCCCGTATCTTCTCCTCCGTATCGGGGGCAACCCCGATGAAACCGTAGATCGTATCGCAGGGCATGATCACGACCTCACCGCAGTCCAGCGCCTGAGCCACCGTCTCGATCAGTTTCGGATCATCTATGTCCAGTTTCACGATTCTTGCGCCTCCTTACCGTTGCGCCCACAACAGCCAACAGAAACGGCAATGCCAGGCCGACGGCTCTGAAAGGCCAATCCGCCCGGGGAGTTTTCGGCTTTCGCCGCAGGATCGCACCGACGGTGTAGTAGTTTTTTCCCCGCTCGCGGCCGGATATGCGGATGACCCTCTCCCCTTCCCGGAAATAGCCGAGCTCCCTCGCCTGCAGTCTCAAACGCTCCGCATCGGAACCGAGCGCATTCACCTCCGCCAGCAGATCCCTGTTGATTCTCTCCAGCTCATCGATGTTCTCCTGCACGGCTGCCCTGTATCCGAGAAGCCGGCGATATTCCACCACTCCCCCGCTGCCGAGCATCAGGAAGAGAAGGGAGGCAACCACGACGCTCAGGATAATGTAGACCAGTATCCTCGGAATTCTCATTCTACTATATCAACGGCTGAAAACGAGCTTCCCTTGACAACCTGCAGGGAGCTTTGGCTATTGAAAAATGCGCTTAGAAAGGTAATATTAGATTAATAGGGAGGAATTAGTTCCGATAATTATATGGAACATCCCGTCCCAGGAGATATGTATGGCAAAAACCGAGGGAGATCCCGTACTGGATTCGGAACAGGAGGAGATTGCCCTCTCCGACAGCGAACTGGACGACGTGTTGAAAAGCGCCGAGATCACCAGTGAAACGGCCGGAGGAGATGACGAGGACAATTTGGAACAGTACGGTGTATGGGTGAAGGTCGAACCCAAAGACGTAGAGCAGGAGACGGAACCGGGCATGACCTTCGAATTGTCCGATCTGGAAGGCGGCAGCGGATCCGCACTGACGGAAGAGGAAGAACAGCTCCTGGGCGAATTGGAGGAAGACGAGGAAGCCGACCTCGGAGACCTCTCCGGTTTGGAGGATGACCTGGAGGAACTGGGGAAAGGCAGCGCCTTCGAAGAGCAAAGCGGTGAAGAGGACCTGAGCGTCGAAGATCTGGATGTAGATCTCGACGAGTTGGGCGGGGATTCCCTCTCGATGCCCGAGATGGAAGAGCTCCCGGATCTGGAGGAAGAGGAGGAGCTCGGCCTGGGCGTGGAAGCGGAGACGGAGATCGAGGTTCCGCTTTCCGACAGTTCCATCGTGGAGGAACACTACGAAGATCTGGCGCCGGTGGAGGGGGTGCCCTCGACTCCGGGGGGAAGGCCGCCGAAAGCTTCCTCGGACATCCTCGAAAAGATCGAAAGGGACCTGAACCAGATAAAGGCGGAGATCCAGGGCCTCAAAAATGAGCTTGCCGGTCTGGGCAGGGGCGGCCTGGCGGCGGGCAAGGTCGATGTGGCCCCTACTCCCTCCGGGGCGGAGGGATTCTTCGAGAAGGGTGAAGATGAGACGATCGCGCTGACCGGGGATGAGCTGGACAACATCCTGAATACCGCCGATGTCACCGAAGAAGTTTCCGAGGACCTCGCGGAAGACCTGGACCTGGAAGAGCTCACGGAACAGGAGCTGCCGGAGGATACGGCCGTGGAGCTGGAAGGCTTTGAAGAGCCGGAAGGCGAAATCATGGATCTCGGTTCGCTGGATTTGGAGGAGGAAGGTCCTGTCGAGGAGACCGGCTTGGAGGACAGCGAGCAGGCTTTCGCTGAGCTCGAACCCGCCACGGGTGAAGAGCAATCCATTGAAATCGATATCGGAGAGACGAGCGCCGAAGAAGAGCTGAGCCTGGATGAGGGGCTGGAAACCCTGGAAGGTGAAGCCGAAGAGATGGAGGAGCTCGGTCTCGAGGAAG
>JAFGQJ010000065.1 GCA_016935715.1 Spirochaetales bacterium | reverse complement strand
GTCACGACGGGCAGCATACAGGCAGAGCCGGGGCACTGACCGATCTGGACGGTCCCGCGGCGGTCCTGCTCCGTGAGCTGGCGTATTCGGATTCCGCGGAGCTGAAACGGATGGCGCTGCGGGACATCGATGCGCACCTCCAGGGGCAACGTTACCTGGCCGTCCATCTGACGGTGCTGGAGGAGGTGCTGGGGTACCTGGCCGGGGAGGGCGTGATCTATCGGAACGCGGCAGGCGGTGCGCTCGGGCGAGGGGATCCGCGGATGAGGCTGGAAGCCTGCCGCCTGCTCGGCCGGCTGGCTTCCGAAGGAGCCAGGGCGGTGTTGCTACAGGTCATGGCCGCCGATGAAGATAGTGAGATCAGGATCGGAGCGGTCGACTCTCTGGCCGCGATCGGTTTTGATCCGGAGGGCGAGCTCGCCCGTGCTATACTGTATGAGGTGGGGGAAAGCGGTCCCGAACGGTTTCGTCTGGCCTGCGCCCGGGCCCTCTATCGGATGATCATGGGTTCGGACCGCGGCGTGCACCCGGACAACTACCGCGCCCTCGCCGCCCTGGCGCAGAGAGACCCGTCGGCGAAGGTGCGGGAGCGCGCCTCGGGGTATCTGGGCGACCTTTCCCAACGGTGGAGAAGGTGAGAGGAGTTGCAGCATGAAAAGAACGATTTTGTCGATCCTGGTATTCCTGTCGGTCCTGGGCTTGAACGCCCAGGAGGTGGCGGAGGAGGAGCTGCGGAGCGTCGATCGGGAGATCGTCTTCATCAACTACGAGGGGCCTTACGATCGCATCGACACGGCGGACGAGATCAAGGGCCTGGGCTGGTATCTGGCCACCGTCCTGGACCGGAACAAGGATCGGGCCTCCTTCCTGCTGAAGTACTCGGTGATCCGGGCGATCGATCCGTCGGAGCAGGGCAAGTTCGACGCCGACATCTTCTGCCTGGATCGGGACGCCAAGGTCGATCACATCGACAATGTCCGCAGGATCCTGGCCGGCTACCTGGAGGGAGCCTTCGACTACCCGGCGGAGGATGCCCGCACCTTGGCCCGCTTTACCACCATCTACAACGCCGTGCACCGGGGGCAGCTGGAGTATCTGTCCGACAAGTACAAAAATCTCGTCCTCTCCCACTTGACCAGGCAGAATGCGGGACTGTCGACCAGGTACTTCGAATGGCCCGGAGCGACCAGGATGCTCATTCCTCTGACCGCCGAAGCCGGCAAAGGGGTGCTGGGTTCCCTGAGCACCACCGAGCTGACCGAGGAGCAGGTCATCGAAGAGATGCGACGGCAGGAGGACATGGGCCTGGAGGACCGCAAGGACATGGTCGAGCTCAAAGAGAGGGAAGTGGAAGAGAAGATGGACCAGCTGGAGGAGGAGAAGGCCGGGCTCGAGGAGGCGGAGGAGCAGCTGGCCGAGAGCAGGGAGGAGCTGGAGGAGGCGCGCACGCCGCAGGAGCGGGAGCGCCTGGAAGAGGAGGTAGCCGAGGGCGAGCGGGAGGTCCGGGAGCGCGAAGCGGCGGTGGCGGAAACCGAGGCGCAGATCGCGGCCAAGGAGGAGGAGATAGCCGGGGAGCGGGAGCAAATCATCTCCGATGAGCGCGCCCAGGATCAGAGACCGCGCAGGCCAGAGGAGGGCGTCTTCGTCTTTGCCGACCAGCTGTACTACCTCAAGGTTCGACCCCGTGATTCAGACGGCTCGATCACCGGCACCCTCTCCATACTCGATCCGGTGGCCGCGGAGGTGCAGGCAACCTCCCCGGTCAGCCACATCCGCGGCAGGGCTTTCCACTTCTTCAAGAGCTCGATCCTGGTAGTCGGCCACGAGAGCAACGCCGCCTCTCCGGCCCGGCTGATGCTGCTGGATCCGCTCACGCTGAAGGAAACCGCCCGCAGCTGGGAGGCGATCTATCCGGAGAGCTACCTGCTGCTCCAGGCCAGCTCGATCTACGCGGTTTTCGATTCCGGGGGGGAGTACCGCCTGGGCCGCTTCGACGAGGCGCTGCAGCTGATCAGCCGGTCCGAGGAAACAGTGGACCGGGACAGCGCCTTTTTCCTGTTCGGGGACAAGGTCTACATCAACTCCGCCACACGGGACATCCTGGCGCTCGACCGGGAGGATTTGAAGAGAGAGGGCCTGATCCGCTGAGGCGTTTTGATTGAGGATTGCCGCGCCCTCAGCTTTGCGCTGAGCTGTATTTCTTCACGGCCTCGATATACGCGGGCAGATCTTTTACAGCCTGTTTTACCGCCTGGTGGATGATCGTCTCGTCTATGCCGTTGTACTCGTGGGCCAAACGATTGCGCAGCCCCGCCAGTTTGGCGAAGCGGTCCGCATCATTCCTGGTGAGGATGTCCAGCTTCGCGAGTCGAGTAAACGAGTCATGGTAGTCGGTCGGCGCAGACAGTGTTTGTTCGGTAATGAGATGATAGTTGATATCGATGACCCGGCCGATGATCCTTTCCAGAAACCGTTCAGCCAGCACTTCATTTCTGAAATCGGCGAGGTATTCCGATAGATCGAGTCGTGCCAGCTTACGGAGCTCTCCGAGGTCCTGCAGTATGAGATTGATCTTGCGCTCCACCAGCTCCGGATTAACTGCCATCTTTCAACCGGGCCAGACGCCGTGAATTGAGTCGGGCTTCCATTTTCAGGTAGGGTTTGAAATCCTGGTAGCGATGAAAGGCGTGAATCCGGAAATTCTGATAGTCCGTTTCCTCGCCTGAAAGCAGCTGACACCCCTTGTCTATTTCGTTCAGAAGCAGAGGATCGGCGCGGTTCAGGTTTACCAGGTCCACCTCGAAGCGAGGGAAAGACTGCTGAAGCTCCGCGGCTACATCCAGCGTCTTCTGTTCTTCCTCGAACAGCACGCCGAGATCCAGATCACTGTCCCGGTGTACACCCCCCCTCACCTGCGACCCAAATGCCAGGATGAGCCGGATTCGATACCTCACCCGGATAGAATCGAGTTCGAGTTGCTGATTCGTCGTGAGCTGGACCACACCCCATGCTATCCCGTGGAGATTGAGGCGTCAACAGCGCTGCGGGACGGTGCCCGCGCTAATCCAGGCGCGACTCCAGCTCATCCTCCTCGGCCCGCGCAACACGGCGGCCGGCTTCCACATCCACGCGCAGCAGGAGGATCATGCCCGCGATGAAAAACACGATCAGGCTGAGGACGCCCGGGCGGCTGGAGCCGAACAGGGCTCCGGCCCCCGCAAACACGAGGGGACCGAAGATCGTGGCCACCTTCTCCATGATCCCGAACAGGCCGAAGAATTCCCCGCTCTTGGGCGCCGGGATCAGCGTGGAGAACAGGCTGCGGGTCAGAGCCTGGCTTCCGCCCTGGACGCAGGCTACCAGCCAGGCCAGGCACCAGAACTCGACCACGGAGTCGAGAAAGAAGCCCCAGACCGCGATCACGGTGTAGACGAACAGAGCAAGCAGCAGGCTGCGTTTGGTGTCCATCCGCTCGGCCAGGCGGGCGAACAGGATCCCGCCGAATGCCAGGGCCAGGAGCAGGCAGAGCGCCTCCAAAGCGAAGATCATGCCGATGATCAGGCCCAGGTTGCTCGTGCGCAGCGGCGGCAGAACCTCGACCTCAGAGATGCTCAGGGTGTTTCCCGTGCTGCGGGGATCTCTGTCTCCGCCGTTGACCAGGCCGAGCACGTGCCGGCCGGCCGTCGGGGCTTTGAGCGTGATGGTGCTCTCGTACCTGGGGCTGGTGCTGAAGGAGTTGATCGTGACCGGCTGACCGTCTTCATCTCTGAGAGCCTGGCCGTCGATCTCGACGTTCCAGATCCCGTGATCCGGTCCGACGCCGTAGGTGACGGCGAGCTTCTGGCCGTTGAAGGGGAAATCCGCCCGGGCTGCCCGCTGTTCGGTCCTGCGGTAGGTCCTGTCCTCGTCGCTGCGGATCGTTTCGGCCTGCACCCTCACATCGGTCCAGTCGCCCCGGTAGGAGAACGAATCGTCGCTGACCGGGTAGGTTCCCTGGCCGACCGCTCCGCCGGCGGCCGTGTAGGGGGGAAGCGGGGCTCCGCTGATGCCCTCCGGCAGCAGACGCCTGCCTCCTATTCCCACCACCGGCAGGAGAGCGATATTGAACACGATGAAGGCCATCACGACGTGCCGGTGCTTCGTGTCCCGTCCGGGCAGGCGCCCGAAGATCAGGCTGAAGGGAATGCCCACGAACTGTACCAGCAGCAGCGCCAGGATCAGCTCCAGAGCTCCGAATCCCAGCTCCGCTCCGTAGATCGCGGCCACGCCGATGATCGTGCCGATGCCGTCCAGGTAGATCAAGGCGGCCAGCAGCAGCTTGAACAGCTCCCGGTACTGGCGGATGTCCTTGAAGGTGTCGAGGATCCGCCTGAAGCTGACCGAGAGCACGCTCTGCCCTCGTTCCAGGCGGGCGGTCAGGGTG
>JAFGQJ010000064.1 GCA_016935715.1 Spirochaetales bacterium | reverse complement strand
GGGAGTGGAGGGAAGATGCGGAGGCCCGGCGCAGGGGAGAAAGCCTGATCTCGGAGGGGAAGGCGGCTTTTGTCACGGTGGCCGGCGGGCAGGGGTCCAGACTGGGCTTCGACGGGCCCAAGGGGTGCTTTCCGATCTCCCCCATCCGGAAAGCCACCCTGTTCCAGATCCTGGCTGAAAAAATCCTGGCAGCCCGCAGGCGCTACGGCTGCCCGTTGTACTGGTACATCATGACCAGTCCCCTGAATCTGGAGGAGACCCGGGGATTCTTCGAGAGCCATGATACCTTCGGCCTGCACGAGGAGGAGGTCCTTTTTTTCGCTCAGGGATTGTTCCCGAGCCTCACCGAACAGGGCAGGCTGCTGCTGGCCGAGGACGGAAGCCTGTTCCAGAACCCCAATGGACACGGAGGAACGATCGCCGCCCTGAAGGATTCCGGATGCCTCGATCACATGCGCAGCCGCGGCGTGGAGCAGCTTTTCTTCACCCAGGTGGACAATCCGCTGGTACGGATTCCCGACCCCGATTTTCTGGGCGTACACGCGGCCGAAGGCTCCCAGATGTCCAGCAAAGTGATCGAAAAGCTGTACCCCGAAGAGAAGATCGGCGTCATCGGATTTGCCGACGGGAAACCGGCTGTCATCGAATACTCCGATATCAGCGAGGAACAGCAGCACGCCCGGGACGAGGAGGGAAAGCTGCTTTTTTCCCACGGCTCCATCGCCGTTCATATTTTCGAGCTCTCCTACCTGAGCCGCCACACGGGCAGGCTGCCCCTGCACGTTGCGCAGAAGACGGTCAGGAGCTGGATACCGCGACGCGGCGGAGGCGTGGTGGAGGAGAGAGAGGCGATCAAGTTCGAGATGTTCATCTTCGACTCCCTGGCCGGTGCGGCCAGGCCCCTGTTTTTCGAGACTTCGAGGGAAGAGGAGTTCGCCCCGCTGAAGAACAGAACCGGCCCTGATTCGATCGAAACGTGCCGGCAGGGGATGATCCAGTTGGCTGCCCGCTGGCTGCGGGCCAACGGGATTGCGGTTCCCGAGCGGGAAGGAAAGCCCGTCTGCCGCATCGAGATCAGTCCTGCCGTTGCCTGGGACGCCCGCTCCCTCGCAGATGCGCTAAAACAAAGGGGTCTGTTTACCGTAAATAGAATAGATGAGGATATTCTGCTCGATTAGCCTGCTGCTCGCCCTGAGCACCGCTTGTTTTGCCCAGGCGGCCGATGGTCCGATCGCGGAAGCAGGGGGGAACCTCGCCGTCCCCGAAAACGATGAAGCCCGAACCAGGCTGGAGGAGCTGCTGTATTCACCCGTGAGCGCGCGGCCGGCGCCGCGGGTGGTGGAGCAGCAGAGTACCGGAACCCGGGTGAAGTTCGAGACCGACGCCCAGAACGGGCATGTATACTACCTTTTCCAAAATGAGGAGGCCTCCGCTTTCTCCATCGCCGGCCGGGGGAACTACATCATCAAGCGGGCCGTGGAAGGCGGCGGTTTCGTCCAAATCAAGGTCTTCTATCGCGAGGATCCGGGATGCTTCGTGCGGCTGTTTCCCGACGGCAACAGGACATCGATGGACGTGTATCTGTTTGCAGCGCCCGTAGATCGGGGTGTCCTTCTTCCCGTTGCTTTCGAGGACCTGCTGACCAAGCCGTTCTCCAGGGTGATCGATCTCACCAGATCGACGGTGCGTTGGGAGAGCCTTCTGTTCAGGCGCTGGGGCCCGTTCGAAGAGCTGATCCTCACGCACGTGGATTCGATCCGGCGGTTCCTGCCCGCTCTGTCCAACAGGGATGACGGGGCCATGGATGCGGAGGGCAGATACGTTTTCATCGAAACCGGTGCGCCACAGGGAGACAAGGGCGGGCTGAACTGCTCGGGGTTCGCCAAATGGGTCAGCGACGGTTTTTATTTCGGGCTGACTGGGCGCTATCTGGCCATCGAGCCGCTCAAGGACAGGCATCTCGAACATCGGGGCAACCGCTGGAGCCTGAGATTCGAAGAGGAGCGGGACCCGTATTTCGGATTGGATTGGTCGAGAAACCTGGCCACCGCGCTCTGGCAGGCGCAGGGTTACGCGGCAACCAGCCCCGAGGATTTCGATGTGCACGGCGTGGGCTACGTGGGCTATCGCGAGGATGTCGGTTTCCCGGTGGAGGATCTGAAGCTCCTGTTGTTTCTAGAGGCGGCCGCAAATCCGGGCCTTTTCTACATAGGATCGTTGAATCGGGAATACGGCGGGCAACCTGTTCTGCGCCAGCACTTTCATATGGTGGTTCTCTTCCCCCATTTCAGAGCGGACGGCTCCTTTGCCGTGGCCGTGTTCGACACGGGCAGCGAGTCGACCCTCGAAGCTCTGATCCGCCGTTTCCCGGGCTCGTACATCCACCTGGTCCGGCTGCCTCTGGGGCAGTCCTTCCTGCCGCCGCTGCCCGAATGACCGCAAAAAAGATTGACAACCGTGGGACACGAGGCTATGATTGGTGTATACTGAATCCTACACTGAACGACCAGTGAGAAGATTCTAGACCTGCAGGGGGTCTAAACGGGAGGGGAACGATGATTTTCTCATTCGGTAACCTGCTGTCAATCGTCATTGTACTGATAATCCTCATTATCTACCGACAAATCGACAGGAACAACCGATCCCTTGAAAAAGTGAAGCGCTTTTCCGACAAGATGAAGGATGAGCTGGCCAAATCCGTCGAGGAGAAGACCTCGGAAATGAAGAACCTGGCGATCGAGCTGCAGGTGAACATGAAGGCGGGCAAAGAGGTTCTCAAGCGCGTACGGGACGCGGAGGATGGGCTGAACGAACGGGCAGGGGGGATGGAGGAGATACGCACGAAGATCGACGGTTACGATCACGCTCTGGAGGAGCTGGTGGGTATGACCGCGCGCGTGGAGGAGAACCTGAAGCGGATCCAGTCCGAGTCTCTGTTCGTCGACAAAGTGGGAAAACGCATAACCGATGCCTCGCAGCAGCTTAAGAAGGTCGAGCAGGACGTTACCAACGTGGCGGAGAAGTTCCGCCAGGAGAATCTCAAGGGCTTGCAGAGCCTGCGGGATGAGATCAGCAGGGCAACGGAGCAGCGGATGCGGGAGATGGCCGCCAGCCTCCAGGGCTCGGAGAAGAAGGTCAAGGATTTTGGCGTTTATGTGACCCGGCTGGAGTCCAGGGCCGAGCAGATGCAGGGCGAGGTCCTGGCAGGGCTGAAGAAAAGCTTCGAGCAATTCGAGTTGGATGCCAGAGCCAAGCGCAGCGGACTGCTCAACCAGTACGTCGCTTCCCTGAACAAGCTGCTCTCCGATGCCGACGCCCGGGGCAAGGCGCTGAAGAAGGGCTACACGGACGCGTTGAGCTCCTTCGAAAAGCAGCTGGCCCAGACAGTCAAGCGCGGCGAAGCACTGGAGGGTAAGGTTTTCGAGAACCTCAAAGCCATGATCGCCAAGGATTCCGACGCCTTGAAGGGGCAGCGGGAAGCCTTGAGGAAAAAGGTCGAAGAGATCGCGGCGTTCCGGCAGCAGGTCGGCGGCCAGGTCAACGGGCTGTTGAAAGAAAGCGAGAAATTGAAGGAGGAGGGGCTTCGGAGGATCACCGCTGCGGCCGAGCAGATGCAGGTTTCGGCGGTTCAGAGCATCGAAGATCGTCTGGAGAGCTACGAAAAGGATATCGAATACAAGTTCCAGAGACTGGAGACGGCAAATCTCGATATAGAGGCGATGGAGAAGAATCTCCAGGAGTCCATCCAAAAGACCAGCAACAAGGTCCGGGACGAGTTTGCCCAGTTCGCCAAAGGATTCGACGAGGAGCGCAAGGCGGAGCGGCAGAAGGTGCAGGAGGAGTTCTCCCGATTGGAGGAGGGAATGTCGGAGCTGGAGCAGGGCCTCACGGAGCTGAAATCCAAGGCCTATGAGAATGTTTCCGCCCGCCTGGAGGTTTTCGAGGACGAATTTTTCAAGGATCTGCGGGAAAGAAACGCTGCCATGGAGCAGAAAATTGAGAAGTGGCAGGAGGAGATGGGTGCCAGGATGAAGGAAGTCACTGCGGCCCAGGTGGATGAGCGGCAGAGGCTGGAGCAGCGCTTCAGCGAGGAGCTGAAAAACGAGCTGGAGAAAGCCAGGCAGGAGAGTTTCAGGAATATGCGGCAGTTGGAGACCAAGGCCGCGGCCTTCGAGCAGTCGATCTCCGAACGGCTGCAGGGAAGCGAACGGTTCATCGAAGGATTCAAGAGCGCTCTAGATGAGCAGCTGGAGAGGGTTCGCAAGGCTGCGCGGGGCAGTGTCGGCAAACAGATAGGGCAGCTGCAGTCCGCCATGAATGAAACGGTGCAGACGCACAGCCAGCAGATCGAAGAACGTCTGCGGGCCATAGAAACATCCGTGCTTCAGAGCAAGAATGAAATGAAGGAGATCATCAATTCCACCAACGGTGAAATCGCATCCTGGCAGACGCGGGTGACCCAGGCGCTGAAAGGCTACGAGGTGGAGTTTACCGAGAAATACAGCGGGCTGCGCCAGGACAGCGACAATCAGATCGGCAAAATCCGTGAGTCCTTCGAATCCCAGAGTGAGGATCTGATTGCCTCGACGGAAGAAGAGAGGCTTCAGTTGAAGGAGGAGTTCAACGGAATCAAGGACCGGATCGACGAGCTGGAAGCGACGCTGGCGCAGAAGAGCGAATCCGCTTTGGAAGGATTCAAGCGGCAGGTCGAGGCGTTCCAGCAGGAGTTGAACCAGAGGTCGAAGGATCTGCAGGTGGAGACGGACAACAGGATGCGGGATCTCAAGCAGCGTTTGAGCGATATGAAGGAGAAGAGCGAATCACAGGCCCAGTCGCTGTTCGGGAAGATCGATGAAGGGTATCAGCTGTTGACGATAAACCTCAATGAGCTGGACAAGCGGGTCAAGAGCTTCGTCAGCCAGACCAAGATATTCGAGAGGGCCGACGAGCTGAGAGTGCAGCTGGAGAGCAAGATCGACGAGATGAAGCGGGATACGCAGGCGCTGCAGCTCCAGAGAAAAGAGATGGAAGATCTCGCCTCCCAGGTCGGAAGCACGAAAAAATCGGTCGATGACATCAACACGAAGCTGAAAAACCTCTTCGCCCAGCGCGGCCGCGTGGAGGACATGGATTCGAATTTCAAGAAGCTGCTCAATATCTCGAAGGAGCTCGATCACAGGATCGGGACGGTGTACTCCAGCCAGGATACCCTGCAGGAGATCCAGGCCAAGATTCGCGAGCTGGAGAACCTGGAGAAGCTCACCGAGGGGCGCTTCGAGCGTCTGGAGAAAAAAAGCGCCATAATAGAGGCGACCACCTCCGGGGTGGACAAGAACTTCCAGGCTCTCGATCAGCTGGAGAAAGAGCTGAAGGTGATCGGCAACGATCTGCAGGAGTTCTCGGGAAGCATGAAGGAATTGAAGGTACAGGCCCGGGAGCTGGCAGCGGGGCGGGAGAAATCGGAGTACGTGATCGAGAAGATCGGCGATCTCGATTCGATTCTCGGCGAGCTGGAGCAGCGGATGGAGAAACTGGAAACGGCCCGGCAGTGGCTGGCAAAGACGGAAACCCGGTTCGAAACCGTGGGGAAGCAGGCCCAGGAGCAGGTTCGACTGCTGGAGAGCATCCTGAAGGCGGACAAGAAGCAGTCCAAGCTGGGCGAAGGTGCCCCGCCGATGGACAAACGGGAGACGGTGATCAAGCTGGCCCACCTGGGCTGGACGCCGCCTGAGATCGCCAGGACCACCAAGCTGAGCCGCGGAGAGGTCGAGTTGATCATGGAACTGGCTCCGAAGAAGTAGTGCGCAAACTCGAAAATCCGTGTAACATCCACTGAGAACCCTATGGATCTCATTCCCGACAGCATCTTCATCCACCTCCTCGTCCTCGCGGCTACATTCCTGGTCATCTACAAAGCTGCCGATTTCCTGGTCGACGGTGCGGTAGCCATCGCGTACAAGCTCAACGTACCGAAGATCGTGATCGGGGTGCTGCTGGTGAGCTTCGGCACCACCGCACCCGAGTTCACCGTGTCGGTTCTATCCGCCGTCCGCGGCTTCCCCGAAATCGCCTTGGGAAACGCCGTGGGATCGGTCATCGTGGATGACACTCTGGCTCTGGGGCTGGGAATCATCGCCGCCCCCGTGGCTATCCGGGTGGAGGAGCGCTCGCTGCGCTCGTTCGGGTTGTTCCTGATCGGCATCGACATACTGGCCTTCATCCTGAGCATCAACGGGGTCATCAGCCGTTGGGAGGGCCTGCTCCTCCTGGCCATCCTGGCAGTGTATCTGGGCTATGTTGTTCACACGGAGAATCGGAAACGCAAGACGTCGGTTGCCGTCAATGAGGAGCTGGCAGACCATATTAAACCGGGCTCAATGGGGCTACAGGTACTGCGATTCCTCATCGGGCTGGCGGGAGTGGTTCTGGCCAGTGAGTTCCTGATCGATTCGGCGGTGTTCGTGGCCAGGTACTTCGGGGCCTCCGAGGCGATAATCGGCCTCACCCTGGTGGCCATCGGTACATCGATTCCCGAGATCGTCACCTGCGTTGTAGCCGGACGCCGGGGCCACGGGGATCTGGCTGTGGGGGATATCATCGGGGCCGATATTCTCAACATCCTCTGGATCATCGGCGCCGCCTCCGTAGCCAATCCGATCCAGGTTTCCAGGCGAGTGATCTTCTATGCCTTCCCCTGGATGCTCGCAGTCGTTGTTCTGATGCTTGCCCTGGCCCGGTGGCGCTACACACTGCAGCGCTGGAAGGGTTACCTCCTCGTTCTCGTATATTTGATATATATAACTAATTCTATCATAAGATTTTATGTTTCCTGATCCGAATTTTTAATTTCACCCTTTTCCAAAAAAGACTTGACTGCTCTGCAGGGGGGTTATTATTTTTGCTGTAGCACTCTCTAAAAGGCCTCGACGCTCGGAGAGGTTAGAGAACAGACCGAACCGGTGATTGGGCGCAATACTATCAAAGCACAGAGTAGGGGAGCATGTCCGACCAGGAATTGAAAGCGCATCAAGAGGAATCCGAAAAGACGGAAAACAAACAGAAGCAGAAGACAGGCGCCGGTCGGGAGGCGGGTACCGCTTCCCAGGAGAGTCTGCTGGAGCGGATACAACAGCTGGAGCAGGAAGTCAAGGAACTGAGTGATCAGCTGTTGCGAAAAGCAGCGGAATTCGAAAATTTCCGAAAGCGCCTTTACCGGGACAAAGAGGAGAGCATCAAATTCGCCAACGCCGCGGTCTTGAGCGATATCGTTCCCATCATCGATGATTTCGAGCGGGCCATACAATCGGCGGCGGAATCAAAGGATTTCGATGCATTTCACACCGGTGTTTCGATGATCGAGAAGCAGATGGTCAGCATGCTCGAGCGGAACTGGGGGCTGAAGCGCTTCTCGGCCAACGGAGAGCCTTTCGATCCGGAGAAGCACGAAGCGATCGCCGTAGAGGAGACGGACCAGCACGACAGCGAGATCGTGCTGGAGGATTATCAAAAAGGATATCTCCTCCACGACAGGGTATTGAGGCCGGCAAAAGTCAAAGTCGCCAGACCTGTAGCCCCTGACGGAGCCGAAGGCAGCAATGAGCAGAACAAGGAGTAACAGATGGGCAAAATAATCGGTATCGATCTTGGCACTACGAACTCGTGTGTTGCCGTCATGGAGGGTGGAGAGCCGACGGTAATCCAAAACGCGGAAGGGCAGCGGACAACCCCCTCGATCGTCGCTTTCACCTCCAAAGGGGAGCGGCTGGTCGGTCAGCCGGCAAAAAACCAGATGATCACCAATCCGGAGAATACCGTTTATTCCATCAAACGGTTCATGGGCCGCCGCTACGGCGAGGTACCGGAGGAGATCAAGATGGTGCCCTATTCGGTCGCCGATATCGGCAACGGGGTATCCATCGATATTCAGGGCAAGAAGTACACGCCCCCGGAGATTTCGGCTGCGATTCTGCAGAAGATGAAAAAAACCGCGGAGGATTATCTCGGTGAAACCATCACCGATGCCGTGATAACCGTTCCCGCCTATTTCAACGACGCCCAGCGGCAGGCGACGAAAGACGCCGGGCGCATCGCCGGCCTGGAGGTGAAGCGGATCGTGAACGAGCCCACCGCCGCCTCCCTGGCCTACGGTTTGGACAAGGGGGACAAGGAGCAGCGGATCGCGGTCTACGATCTCGGCGGCGGGACCTTCGACATCTCCGTTCTCGAGCTTGGAGAAGGGGTGTTCGAGGTCAAATCCACCAACGGCGACACCCACCTCGGCGGCGATAACTTCGACCACCGGGTCATCGACTGGCTGGTGGACAACTTCAAGAAAGACTACGGGATCGATCTTTCTCAGGACCGGATGGCTCTGCAGCGCCTGCGGGACGCCGCGGAAAAAGCAAAGATCGAGCTTTCCAGCACCCAATCTACCGATATCAATCTTCCCTTCATCACGGCCGACTCCTCGGGACCCAAGCACATGCAGTACAACCTGACCCGAGCCAAATTCGAGCAGATGATCGAGGATCTGGTGGAGAAAACAAAGGGGCCCTGCCTGCAGGCGATGAAGGATGCCGGGGCGAAGCCGGATGACATCGACGAGGTAATCCTGGTAGGCGGCTCCACCCGTATTCCCGCTGTGCAGAAGCTGGTAAAAGAGCTTTTTCAGAAGGAGCCCCACAAGGGTGTGAATCCCGATGAAGTGGTTGCCGTCGGTGCTGCCATCCAGGGCGGTATTCTAGGCGGGGAGGTGAAAAATGTCCTGCTCCTCGACGTCACGCCCCTTTCTCTGGGAATCGAGACCCTGGGTGCGGTGTTCACCCGGCTCATCGAACGCAACACAACCATCCCGACGCGCAAGAGCCAGATTTTCTCCACCGCGGCGGACAACCAGACAGCCGTCTCCATACACGTTCTCCAGGGTGAAAGAGAGATGGCATCCCAAAACCGAACACTGGGGCGTTTCGATCTGGTAGGGATACCGCCTGCGCCGCGGGGAGTACCGCAGATCGAGGTAACCTTCGATATCGACGCCAACGGTATCGTGCACGTTTCAGCCAAGGATTTGGGAACGGGCAAAGAGCAGAAGATCCGCATAGAGAGCTCTTCGGGTCTTTCCGACGAGGAGATCAAGCGCATGGTCAAAGAGGCGGAGGCTCATGCCCAGGAAGACAAGCAGGAACGGGCGAAGGCCGAGGCGCGCAACGAAGCGGACAATCTCATCTACACCACCGAAAAATCCCTTCGGGACTACGGGGATAAAGTCGGCGCGGATGACCGGAAAAATATAGAGGCGGCGATCGCGGACCTGCGAAAGGTCATGGATTCCGATCAGGTCGAAGAGACCAAGGCGAAGATAGAAGCCCTCAAGCAGGCGGCCTACAAGCTGGCCGAAGAGGTGTACAAGAGCACGGCTTCGCAGGGCGGCGGAGCGGAGGCCGGGACCGCCGGAGCGGCGGGGCAGGGCGCTGAAGGCGCATCGGAAGCCTCCGGCGCCGGGGCGCAGGAATCCGGTGAAACCGTGGAAGACGCGGACTACGAGGTCGTGGACGACGAGAATCCCAAGAGCGAATAGAGCGCGGGAAATAATGCATCGCGGTGTTCGATAGGATCTGAATTCGACCGGGACCGAAATAAACAGGGCGGTGTTTCCTACCGGCAGAAAATCCCTCATGCGGCTGGATTTTCCGCCGGCACCACTCTAGAGAAGAGCTTATAGGCTTGGCAAAACGAGATTACTATGAGGTCCTGGGCGTGGCTAAAGGCGCCTCCAGGGACGAAATCAAGAAGGCTTATCGACGTCTGGCCGTCCAATTCCATCCGGACCGCAACCCCGGCAACAAGCAGGCCGAGGAGAAGTTCAAAGAAGCAACCGAGGCGTACGAAGTTCTGGCGGATGAGAGGAAGCGCCAAGCCTACGATCAGTTCGGTTTTGCCGGGCTGGAAGGCATGGGCTTCGACGCGCATGATTTCTCCTCCGTGTTCCGGGATTTCGAAGACATCTTCGACGGATTCAATTTCACGGGTTTTTTCGATTCTTTTTTCGGCGGCGGCCGGTCGCGTTCCCGCAGGGCAGGAGGGCGGAGCTCCGCCCGGCGCGGTGCCGACCTGCGTTACGAGCTGGAGATCTCTTTCGCGGACGCGGTGTTCGGGAAAAAAGAGGAGATAACCTTCAATCGCAGTGAGAGCTGCGAAGCGTGCGGTGGAAGCGGCGCCGACAGGGGCAGCGGAAAGAAGGTCTGCCCCACCTGCGGCGGAGCCGGACAGGTGCGTCGCAGCTCCGGCTTCTTCTCCATCGCCACTCCCTGCCCGACCTGCAACGGAGAGGGGGAGATCATCGAAAAACCCTGCTCGGTTTGCGGCGGCAGAGGTCTGGTGTCCCGCAGACGCACGATCAAGATCACCATCCCCGCGGGCATCGAAACCGGAAAGCGCATCAGCATTCCCGGACACGGGGACGGCGGTACCAACGGCGGTCCGCCGGGGGATCTGTACGTCTATATCCGTGTTCTTCCGCACGAGTATTTCGAGAGAAACGGCAACGACCTGTACTGCGTCATTCCCATATCCGTCAGCCAGGCCGCCCTGGGAGCTGAAATCTACGTTTCGACCCTGGAAGACTCCCGGAAGGTGAAAGTAAAAATTCCGCCGGGTACCCAGAACGGCAAGATGCTGCGGCTCAAGGCCGAGGGGGTTCCGTACCTGCGCAGCCCCGATCACAGAGGCGACCTGTACATCAGGATCCTCGTGGAGATTCCAACCAAGGTTACCGCCAAGGCCCGTTCCCTCCTGCGGGAGCTGGGACAGATCACAGGGGAGAAGCCCGATCCCCACCCCGTGCGATTGTCAGATCTCACCTAAGCGATTACACTTTAAACCGCGATACGCGGATGAACCTCTTGCGGGCCGCTTCTGTGGCACTCCTGCTCTTCGAGCTGAGTTTGCTGGCCGTACGATTCTCCCTCACACCGAGCAAGATCGAGCTGTTGTGGTTCGCGAGCGTCCTGATCCTGGTCGCCTGCCGTGGTTTCCTTCCGGATACCGTTGCGGTTGTCGGCCTGTTCAATCTGTTGGTCCTCTGGTCTCTCGGGATGTACAGCCGATACCTCAGCGCGCAGTCCGGGGCGTGGGCCTGGCACGGCGGCATCGGGGCGGTCGGGTCGATTTTCCTCTTCGTGCGGGCGATCGGACTGGGTTCGACGGTTCCTTTCCATTTGCTGTATGCCTTCCTGCTCTCGCTGCTGTCGCTGTATCCCCTCTACCTGCTTTCAGGCCTCTGCCGGGCGAACCGGCACCCCCTGCTGTTTGCGTACACGATCTGCTGCGCCGCCGCTCTAGCCTCTTCGGTCTACGACTATCTGTCCTGCGCCGCTGTCCTGCCCGAGCTTAGTCTGTACCTCTACTCGGGGCTGCTGTATCTCGTGATCTGCGGACTGCTTCTTTCCCAGGAGGCGTATCTGCTGGGCAGCGGCTGGCAGGGGCTCCACATCCGCCTGGGGGAACAGCAGAAGAGGCTGCTGCGGGCTCACTCCCGGCTGATACAGACGGAAAATACGGTGATGCTTCAGGACCGACTGATCATCACCGGAATTCTGGCCGCCGGGGCGGCTCATGAGTTCAAGAACACCCTGTCCCTCGTGCAGGCCACCGCAGGCTTTGCGGCGCGCTCGCAGCGGATGAACGATATCCGCCAGGCCCTGGAGCTGATAGCCGAGCAGGCCCGGTCGGGACAGAAGGTCGTTACCGAGCTCCTCGATCAGATTCTAGAACGGGGCAGGGAAGAGGTGGCGACGGTGCACCTCAGATCCGACCTGGATCTGCTGCTGCGCATGATCAGAACCGGCTGCCGGCGGGAGGGAATCCATCTCACTATAGAGATCCCGCAATCCGTGTCCGTTGCGGCGCGCCCGGGTGAGCTGGAGCAGATTCTGTTGAACCTGGTACGCAACGCCATGGACAGCGTCCGGGCTCAATCCGGTTCTTCGGAGCGGAAGGTGAGGATCATCGCCCGCCGGGATGACGGTCAGGTGATCATCGAAGTCGTGGATTCGGGTCCCGGCGTGCCGCCAGGGCTGAAGAACCGGATCTTCGAGCCGTCGGTGTCCGGAAAGCAGTCGAGCGGACTGGGACTGTTCCTGGCCAAGGCTCTGGTGGAGCGCAACCATGGGACGTTGAGCTGCATCCCAGGGAAGCAGGGCGGGTGCTTTCGCATTCTCCTGCCCTCTGCCGGTGATTGATTCTTCCTGGCTCAACATGGATACTGGTGTCGAACAATCTATGCTTTGAGGATGGCGATGGTTCTGGTTATCAATCCGGGCTCCACTTCGACGAAACTCGCTCTGTTTCACGGAGAAAAGGAGCTGTTCAACGACCGGATCGGGCACGATATGGAGCAGCTGGCCCGTTTCCCCTCCGTTCTGGATCAGCTCGAGTTTCGGGGACAGGTGATCCTCGGCGTGCTGGGAAGCAAGAAAGAATTTCAGGCGGACAGCCTTCGCGCCGTCATCGGCCGCGGCGGGCTTCTGCATCCGCTTCCGGGTGGAGTGTACCGCGTCAACGAGGCGATGAAACGGGACCTGCGGCGTGCGCGCTATGGGGCCCATGCGTCGAATCTCGGCGCCCTGCTGGCCGATCGGTTGGCGCTGGAGTACGGGGTGGAAGCGCTCATTGCCGATCCGATCGTCGTGGATGAGATGAATCCTCTGGCCCGCTACACGGGACTGCCGGAGATTTCGCGGAAGTCGATCTTTCACGCCCTCAATCAGAAAGCGACCGCCAGAAAAGCGGCCCAGGAGCTGGGAAAAACCTACGGTGAGTGCAATCTGATTGTCGCGCATCTGGGAGGGGGTACCTCCGTGGCGATTCATCACAGGGGAAGGGTCATCGACGTGAACAACGCTTTGGATGGAGACGGCCCCTTCTCCGTGGAGCGGGCCGGGGAGCTGCCGGCAGGCGACTGGCTGCGCTTCATCCTGGCGCACAGCGAAAAGCCGCAGGATCTCCAGAAACGGCTGACAGGTCGGGGCGGGGTTGTCGCTCATCTGGGAAGCAATGACATGAAGCTCATATCCCAGGTCATCACCGCCCATTTGCAGGACGGACCGGTTTCCTCCGATCTGGATGGGGCCAAATGCCTGGAGGTGATTCAGGCGATGTGCTATCAGGTGGCGAAGGAGATCTGCTCCCTGGCCGCGGTGGTGGCGGGTCGGGTCGATGCGGTGGTTCTGACCGGGGGAATGGCCATGGATCAGAGGATCGTGCAGGAAATCCGCGATCGCGTGGGCTTTCTCGGGACGTTCCTCGTCTTCCCGGGGGAGAACGAGATGGAGGCTCTGGCGGCTGCAGCGCTGGGGGCTTTAAACGGGACGGAACCGATCAATGAGTATGTCGCCTTCGAATCCGGATTCCTAAAAGAGTAATTATTCTCGCCCGGATTGTCGAAGGATAAGCGTATGAAAACAGTTGTTCTTCTCATCCTTTCGCTGTCCTGCGCCGGCGTTTGCCAGGCATCCCCCGGGCAGGCCGTGGATTCCAACAGCGACGGTCTGGCCGACCAGTGGTACGACATGACGGATGGGCGGATCCAGAAGGTCAGCATGGACCGCAACTTCGACGAAGCCATCGACTACAACATCGAGTACGATTTCGGACACCGGAAGCTGTACGAAGAGCTCGATTTCAACCACGACGGAAAGATGGACGATTTCTACTTCTACGAGGAAGGCAAGCTGGTCCGTCAGGAGATCGACTCGAATTTCGACGGAGCTGTCGACATCTGGGTTTCCCTCGACGGGATGTACATCCTCAAATACGAGATGGACACCGATTTCGACGGCAGCATCGACCTGGTGAGAGACTACCAGCAGTAGCATGGTCATCTGCGGATTTCACGCCGTAGAGGAAAGCCTTCGTTCGGGCGTTCACGGTTCCCTGCTCGTATCCAGAAGCGGTCCGCGCAGCCAGGCCCTCAAAGCCCTTGCCCAGGGACAGGGCGTTGCAGTCAGGTCCGCTGCGGTCAAGGAGTTGAACCGGATCTGCGGGCACGATCGCCACCAGGGAGTGGTCCTTCTTTATGAATCCCCCGGCGGTCCCGGGACCGTCAAGGCGAATCTGCAGACTGCTCTGGCGGCGATCCAGGGCAGCGCTCCGTTGATCCTTCTGCTCGACGAGCTCAACGATCCCCGCAATCTCGGTGCCGTCCTGCGCTCGGCGGACCAGCTCGGGGTGGATCTGGTGGTGACCACGATCCGCCGCAGCGTCTCGCAGACTCCCGGGGTGATCAGAGCTTCGGCCGGAGCCAGCCGCTACGTCCCGCTGGTTCCGGTCGGGAATCTGGTGCAGGCGATCGAGAGGTGCAAACGCAGCCGCTACTGGATCTACGGAGCGGATATGGATGGCGAGAGCCTGCAGACGGTCCGCTTCGACGGACCGGTGGCTCTGGTCATGGGAGGCGAGCACAGAGGCCTGAGGAGACTGGTCAGAGAGCGCTGTGATTTCCTGGTGCGGATACCCAGCCGGGGCCGGGTGGATTCCTTCAATGTTTCCGTGGCGGCGGGAATCCTCCTCTACGAGGTCCGCCGGCAGCAGGGATTTCCCGCATTCCCCTAAACATCTTCCGCCATCGTGAGCTGCTTGATCGTGGTGAAATTTTTCATGATCTTGGAAAACAGAAACAGGTTGTTGTACCCGTAGGACACGCGGGACAGGTATTCCTGGGATTTTCTTCCCGACAGGGCCTTGATGTTGCTCACCTGCAGCGGGGTCTTGAGCCTGGCGTCGTTGAGAACCTCCAGCAGGATCACGCACAGATTGTAGAAGCTGTTTGCCCCTTCCTCGACGATCTTCTTGGATTCCTTTTCGATCGAATCCAGTACCGTGGTGACCATGTTGTGAACGGGCTTGCCCTGGTCCAACAACTCGATGTACTTCGGAAGTTTCTTGATCGACTGTGTGCCGGAGCCCTGCAGCTGCTCTTCGAACTGAATGATCCTGCTGTCCATCGATTCGCACTGGAAGTAGGTATTCGTGAACATATTCTGGAAAATCCTGTTTTCGAATTTCCCTTCCACGATCAGTCTCTTCAAAGGGTCTCTCAGCTCCCGGAAGAAATGGACCCGTATGTAGTTTTTCAAGATCCGCAGCGGTCGTATGTGGAGAAAACTATCGAAGTCCCGCTCCTGCAGGGCCTGGTCGATATCTTCCCTGTACCCCTCTATCTGTTCGGGCTGCCCCGCGGGAAAGAGCCGCTCGAGATCTTCCCTTACCGAGAGCTCCCGCATCTGCTGCTGGATGCGTTCCCTGCTGCGCTGATAGTTGATCTGGAGGCGGTTCTTGTAGGCTTCCAGGAACGAGCTCTCCTCCTGGATGGACTGGGGAACGAAGAAGGGATCTTTCTGGATCAGCCGGAGCAGGATCAGGATGGTTCGGGAGCCGAGCTGTTCGGAAAGCAGTTTCTGCAGTCGCAGCAGCACTTTCTTCAGTCGGGCTTTTGCCTCTTCGGCTCGATCCCGGGACAGGCGCTCCAGGAGAAGACCGATGTTCTTTTCCACGCTGTCCGAGTAATCGAATCCGGCGAGCACGAAGTAGAAATCCAGCAGTTCCTGGAACAACTCCTCTCCGGATGCGTGTCGCAGCGCAGCCGGATCGACGCTGTCCAGTGATTTCAGTGCCGGATCGAAGAGACGCATCATCGGCATGAAGTTGTGCTGACTGAGGCTGATGAGACGATTCATCGCCGTGTAGGCGATGTCGAACCCATGGAATTCTCTGGTCGCCAGCCCGGCCAACAGCTGGTCGATTTCGCCGTCGATTTTCTGCAGCTCCCCTTCCGGATCGGAGGAATCGGACACCCTTTTTTTGAGTGCCGTGTAGGAGAAAGAGGCGTGCAGATCCTGCAGATTTTCCGGGAGTCTCGCCGTGACCAGATAGTCTCTGTACCTCTGAGCCAGTTTGGAATCCGGGTTGTCGACGGTTTTCTCGAAAACGTCCCGCAGAGGCCGGAGCACGAGAGCCAGGTTCAGGATAGAGGAGGCAAAACCCGGCAGGATCTGCCCGGTGGAGCTGCGATAGTAAAGGGGGCGAACCTTCTTCAAGTCCTCGCGGAGAGCCCGCAGGCGCCGCCGTTTTTCCATCTCCTCCGGGTTGCGGTTGAACAGGGTGAATATTATATCTTGTAGATATGCAATAAAAGCGGCCACGGCTGTTTCATTATACCCTGAAAAAGCCGTTACTTAAAACTACCTGTCGTCAGAAATCTCTCGACGAGATCTTCGTAATCCCGAACCTTCTGTGCCCGTACGGCCCGGGCCCTCAGCTCGGCTCCCCCGGGTATGCCCTTGCTGTACCAGCAGAAGTGTTTTCTCATTTCCTTGCAGGCCCGAAGCTCTCCCTTGAACCGCACCGTTTGCTCGAGCTGCCGCAGAGCGGTTTCCAGGCGGAGCCGCGGACCGGGAGGAGCGTCTTCCTGACCTTTCTCCAGCAGCTGCCTGACAGCCGTGAAGATAAAGGGATTCCCGAGCGCCCCCCGGGCGAACATGAGGCCGTCGCAGCGGGATTCACGGAAGGTGCGCACAGCGGCTTCCGGCGTGAACAGGTCTCCCGAGCCTATTACCGGAACGCTGCAGTTGGCTTTGAGGGTTTTCAGATCGGTCAGTCGTGCGGAGCCGGAGAATCCCTGCGATCGGGTTCTGGGATGCAAACACACCATGGCCGCCCCCCCTTCCTCGGCCGACTCGGCGCAGCGCAGATAGTTGATGGTGTTGTGATCCCAGCCGCTTCTCAGCTTCACCGATACGGGACGGTCTGTTTCCCCCCGCATTGCTCTCACGATGTCGGCTATCCTTTCGGGGGTGCGCAGCAGGGCCGCACCGCAGCCGCTTTTCAGCACCTTGGGGACCGAGCAGCCGCAGTTCAGATCGAACAGATCAGGCCGATGGCGGGCGAGCTTGCGAACGGCCCGGCCGGCAACGACGGGTTCGGAGGCGAAGAGCTGGACGGCGAACTGCCTTTCGGTGTCGGCTCGCTGAAGGAGCTCGAGGGTCTTCGCGTTGTCTCTGACGATCCCCTCCGCGGAGATCATCTCCGTGAAGCAGAGATCGGCGCCCCACTCGATGCAGATCGAGCGGAAGGCTGCGTCGGAGTATCCGGCCAGCGGTGCCAGGAAAAGGTTCCCGGTCGTAGTGAGTCCTGGAAGTTCGATCGGCTTCAGAAATGCAATCAGCGGTTCCTGTGTCAACAGACCCGATGTCGGCGGACCCTATGTGTGCAAACCTTCGAGGTTGAAGATGGTCAGGCTGTTCTGATAGATGCTTTCCGCGAATTCCTCTACCGGCATTTCCCTCATTTCGGCGATGAAAGCCGCTGTTTCTTTCAGGTACGATGGCTTGTTTCTCTTGCCCCTGTAGGAGGCCGGTACCATGAACGGCGATTCGCTCTCGATGAGCATCCGCTCGAGAGGCATCTGTTTGGCCGTCTCATGGAGGTTGCGGGCGTTGCGGTAGGTCACATTTCCGGCGAAGGAGATGTACAGGTTCAGCTCGAGGGCTCTCTCCGCATAGGCGAAATCCTCTGAATAACAGTGCAGAATACCGCCCCTGTCGGGGAGCCGCTCTTTCAGGATTTCCAGGACATCGCTGCCCGCCTCCCGGTTATGGATAATCACGGGGAGGTTCAGTTTTTGGGCAAGATCGAGCTGGCGGATGAACAGCTCCACCTGGGAGTCCCGATCTCCGAATTTATGGTAGTAGTCCAGGCCGATTTCGCCGACTGCCACCACCCGGTCCATTTTGCTGCCCTCGGTGACGCTGGCTTCCCAGTCATCCCCGGGCCGCGAGACCTCGGAGGGAGAAACGCCGATGCTGTGGTAAATGTGGTCTTCGGTCTTCAGGTTCTCGTATACCTGGTAGAAATCCCGAAGATTGTTGCAGATGCTGACGATGCCGACCACGTCCTCCTGCTTCGCTTCCTGAACGACCATCAGTTGTTCGATCGGATCTTCGGTAATGAGACCAATATGTGCGTGTGAATCGAAGAGTCTCATATCTCTCCACTTTTGCTTAAAATTATTGAGGTTGCTTCACAGCCGGGATGCCGGCCCTCCGGAATCCCGGTCCGCTCAAACTAGGATTGTGCGGTGAAGAAGCCAGGATCAGAGAATACCATGGAGGGGGGAAGCAAGTCAATAATGAAACGCTCGAAAAGTGGTTTGACAAATAAATAGGCACATGGTAGTGTTTAGCAATTGTAGCCATTTACAACAACCCGTTTACAAAATACTAGCAACCGGTCGATGATAGAGAGGGGAGAAATCGGTGTCACCGGCACATCAATATAAGAAGATAGAGAATGAGATCGTCGACAGCCTTGGCAAGAGATTGAGGGTCTTCTGGCAGGGAGTGTTGTCCTTCTTCAAGAAGGTGCATCAAAAGGGAAAACAGCGGTTCACCGTGATGTTCATCCCTCATTCGGAAAAGAGGATCTTCAACTTCCAGATCTCGGTTTTTACTCTCATCTTTATCGTTTTTCTGCTGTCCCTCCTCCTGGTCGGTTTTATCGGCATGACCACCCATTTCACGACCACGAATGACCAGTTTCTCAAGATGTCCAGCAATCTGAATGCCAGCGAGGCCTCTCTGGAAAGTTTCAAGGACGAGATTGTCGAGCTGCGCAGGGTAGTGAAGGACTTCAAAGGCCGAATGGAAGGCGTCCTGACGGAGATCGGGACCGACGGAGCCAAAAACTATCTCGAGCAGGGGGTAGGCGGCGATCTGTCCTCTCTTGTCAGCCTGGAGGATGTCGAGTTCGGAAATCTGAGGGATCTGAGCGATCTCATCAGCCTGCGCACGTACCTCGAGAACGCCGTCGAACCGCTGGGGGAGATCCACCAGGTTCTCGAGGCTCAGAGAGAACTTCTGGTGGATATTCCGACCTTGTGGCCCCTCAAGGGTGTACACGGAAACATCACCAACCGTTTCGGCCCGGCCAAACACCCCTTCACCGGAGGTTGGTATCTGCACAAGGGGATCGACATAGCCTGGGGATACGGCGTGCCGATCGTAGCTACGGCCAATGGCAAGGTGCAGAAGATCGACAATGACCCCATGGGATTGGGCTGGTACATCGTGCTGCGACACAACTACGGATTCCATACCCGCTTCGGTCACCTGGACAGGATCATCGTTCAGAAGGGGCAGGAGGTCCGGCGCGGGCAGATCATCGGCTACATGGGAAGCTCCGGACTGTCCACCGGTCCTCACCTGCACTACGAGGTGGGCATAGGCACCCAGGTCGTCGATCCGGAACAGTTCTTGAGCATCCGCAGCCCTCTGATCAAGAAATCCGTCACCTCCGGGAAATAGGGGCTCTTCATGAGTGATGTCCAGATTCCCGGCGGGCCCTATATCAATTCGATTATCGGTGAAGGAACCCGCTTCAACGGGGAGTTCGATCTAAACGGATTGCTCCGAATCGATGGAGATTTCTGCGGCACGGTCCGTACCGAAGGCAAGGTGCTCGTGGGCAAGAATGGACGGGCCGAATGCACGGTCTATGCCGGGACTGTCGTCGTGGGGGGTATTCTCCGCGGGAACATTTTTGCCAATGAGAAGGTGGTTATTCTGTCCACCGGCATCGTTTTGGGAAACATACACAGTCCCCGCTTCATCGTCGAAGAGGGTGTGATTTTCAACGGCACCGCCAGGATCGTACAGCCGGAGGCCAGAGCCGCAAAAGCCCCCGTCGAGAAGGCCGAGCCCGAATCCTATGCCCCGGGCGAGGGCTCCCCGGAGAAGCAGCCCGTTTCGGTTCCCGATGCCAGGGAGAATCGAAGCGTCGCCGGGTAACAGCGGGTGACCCGCTTGAGGGTTTTCTTCGGGACCGGGTTGTTCATGAGGCCAGGATATGGATAGAATCGAGTCGCTTGACGGCTCTTATCTGTCGGGGCGTTCCCGGCGCAAGAAAGACAAATCCACGAAAACGATCAAAGGCCGGAGCTTCCAGTCTCTGGTGGAACAAACGACCGAGGATGGGGCTGCGCTGTTCGACGTGGATGTTCAAAACGAGCATGGTGAAAATCTCGAGCAGCTGCTCGATGATGTCCATCAGACCGGGGAGATGCTGATCGAATCTCAGAGCCTGGAGAGCGTGAAGCGGTATCGCCGGGCGGTACGCGCGTTTCTCGACTACGTCGTGGCCAACATGCTCTCGGTGGAAGAGCAGACTTCCGGTGGAAATATTCTGAGGCGTAAACGGTTCACGCAGGTGAAGATTATCGACAGCAAACTGGAGCGTCTGGTGGGGTCCGTGCTGCAGAATCAGGGCAGGCAGCTGGATCTGCTGGAGAAAATCAACGAAATCCAGGGTTTGCTCGTCGACCTCGTGACCTGAAGGCGAAGAGATGGCAGAGATGGAGCAACAGAACGACAGCGGCGTCGGCACCCTCTATCATGTGAAAATACTGCATTCCAGTGCGACCGATGTTTACGATCATGACGGCAGCGCGGATCTGGGCATCGGGGATCTGGTGCTGGTTCCGACCCGCTATGGGCTCGAGCTGGGCCGGATCAATGGGATTGCCCGGCGTGCCCGGGGGGACAACAAAGAGCCGCAGCTGATCTGCAGAAAGGCCACTCAGGCGGATTGCGAGCGCTACGAGCTTCACAAGAAGAAAGAGGAAAGCGCGTTCCAGGTCTGCAGAGAAAAAATCAGCGAGCACGAGCTGGACATGAAACTGGTCAGCGCCCATTACTGCATCGACGAGAAGAAGATTCTGTTTTATTTCACTGCTGAGAACAGGGTGGACTTCAGGCAGTTGGTGAAAGACCTGGTGGGGATTTTCAAAACACGCATCGAGCTGCGCCAGATAGGCGTGAGGGATGAAGCGCGCGTAGTCGGGGGCATGGGGGTCTGCGGCCGGACCTTCTGCTGCCATGGGGTGACCGACAGGCTGCGCGCCGTGTCGATCAAAATGGCCAAGGAGCAGAACCTCACCCTGAATTCGATGAAGATCAGCGGTCCCTGCGGGAGATTGCTGTGCTGTCTGGCCTACGAGTACGACACCTACCGGGAATGCAAGAAAGCTCTGCCGTCGGAGGGTACGCGTATCAGGACGGCAAGGGGAACCCTCAAAGTCGTGGATATCAACATATTCAGCCAGCAGGCCAGGCTGGAAGCCGAAGACGGCGGCTGCGTGATGCTGTCCTTCGACAATTTCCAGCATGACTCGAAACGTAATCAGTGGCAAATACGAGAGCAGCGAGGTGCTCAGTGACCGACTGAGGGCAGAAAATCGAGCAGCTGACGAAGATCACTGATCCTGAACAGCGGCTCGGGTTCATCCTCGGGGTATATCGTCCCTACGGGCCCATACCAGCAGGTATCCAGACCCGCCGCCCGGCCTCCTCGGATATCGGAGCTCGGACCGTCTCCTACACACAGAACCCGATCGCGGGCACACTGCAGCTTCTCGATCGCCAGGTCGAAAATCGACGGGTCCGGTTTGGCCAGTCCCACCTCCGCAGAGATCAGGATATCCTTGAAATAAGCGGCAATCCCGGCCCGCTCGATCCGACGCCGCTGCACCGAGGCGATACCGTTCGACAGGAGCAGCAGAGGCACCTTCGAGCTCATGCGCTGCAGCACCGGCAGGGCGTGGGGAAGGAGATAGCCTTTTTCGCTCAGCGCCTCGATATATGACTCCCCGATCCTCTGCGGGTTCGGCCGGCACCCGGCGGCTGCGGGAAGGTAGGCGAGCAGCCGCCGGAAGCGCTCGACCCGGATCTCCTCCTGTGCAATCCTTCCCTGCTCGAAGAGTTTCCATAGATCGTCGTTGATCCGGTGGTAGCGCCGGCAGGTGTCCTCCGGGACATCCTGGATGCCGAATTCCCGGAGAGTCTCCCTGAGGGCCGCCTCTTCGGCCCGGTTGAAATCGAAAATCGTATTGTCCGCATCGAGAATGAAGGCCTGGTACTGTTTTGGAGGGGACGCCGGCATCTGCATTTTTTTTAGATTCAGGGCTTGACCTTTTCGGCAAATTGAGTAAATTTCAGCTGATTGTCAGATACGAAGTGTATCCGGTTTTTTAGCCGATAATCAACGTTTAAAATTTTCCTGAGGCTCGGTGATCTTCATCCTGTCAGGACGGGAGATTGCACAGATAAAAGCCTGATTCGATTGTAACATCCAGGAGATCGAGAAGGAGGAAAAGATATGGCAGAAATCAGCAAAAACGCTCGGGTAAACGTGGTTACACAGCAGTTCTTCTGCGCCTGCGGGGGGGAGATCAAGATGAAATCGGTGTTTGCCAAAGGCAAGCTGAAGAACGTTGCCACCTGCAACAAGTGCAATCGCAGCGAGCGAAGACCCAGCGACTTCAAATAATCGCTCCTCGAACCACGGAAAGCCCACCCGGTCTGCTCCGGGCGGGCTTTTTTTTATGGTGGTGCGCCCGGCTGGCGTGCTCAGCAGTGTTCAGGACAGCAGGTCGACCCACTTCCGGTTGGAGGGGGTGTCGAGCAGGATGTAATCCGTATTCGTGCAGACGCAAACCACCGTCCCGGAAAGGAGGTTGAGCAGTGGAGTGGGACGCAACTGATCCATGTGCTGCAGCACCTCGGCGGGCGCAATGGCTCTGCGGACCCATGCCCGGGCGGTCCCCGAATTGACGATCCCCGCCCGGCGGATGTCTCTCCTGTCAAAGCGAATGCTTTCGCTCAGCTCGTCCCCCCCGCGCCTCGAAAAGAGGGTTTCGAGGATCGATTTACGTCCCTTCTTCGTGTACTCGTAGATCAGGAAGCTGTCCGAGGCGTAGAGAATCCCGAATGAATCGGGTATACCCCGGTAATACGTGTGCGAGATGGAACGCATCAGGACCGATTCGCCCAGTTCCTCTTCTTTCCTGCTCCAGTACTCTTCTAACTCTCGGTTTTTCTCCATCCTTCCACCTGCTTCGTTATTTCCCTGTGACTGCGGTCCAGAATGTCCCTGACTCTGCTGCGCTGACCGGTGGGCGGGTACAGAGACAGAAATCTCACCCGGTAGATGCAGCGGCGCAGATTCGTGGTCAATCCCCGAATGCCGGCTATCCGGTACCCCCCGTCCACTGCAACGGTCAGGACAGGCATCTCGACCTCCTCCAGGATCGCCCGCACGGCTGCCGAGTGAAAAGCTCCGACCCTGCCGCTGCGGGAACGGGTCCCCTCGGGAAACACCACGGGACATACCCCCTCGCGGGAGTAGGCGGCCAGCTTTCTCAATTCCCTGCGCGCCGTTCTGAAGTCCCCTTTCCGGCTGATCAGGGCGTGTTTCCCTTTGCGCAGCACGATCGACACGGCGGGAAACCCCCGTCGAAGCTCCCGTTTGGCGACAAAGCCCACCGTGTGCCCGGAGAATGCGTAAGCCAGGATCGGAATATCGGCCAGGCTCTGATGATTGCTGAGGATCATGAACGGGGCGGAGAGAGCTGCGGGGAGAGCGTTTTCGACGACGAGGCGAAAACCGGTGTAGGCGGTAGCCACGGCCAATACGAGACGGGCTCCCTCTGTCTGCACCCGGTGGAAGCGCTCGTATCGCCGCCTGCCGTACAGGAGGTAGCTGATTCTCAGGCGGACATCCCACACCAGGAAGATGAGAATCAGGCACAGTAAAGCAATCACGATCGCCATGGTTATATGGGAAGGGTAGCACGGTTTTTTTGATTGTGAAAAGCTGTGCAATTGTCTATAGTCCTCTCAGGTCATGGTTCAAGAGATTCTTCTGTACGTCAGTGCAGTTCTGGGGGGCAGCATCGTCGCGCTGCACCTCGTTTGTCTGGCGGGTATACTCCTCAATCGTCTCAGGGATGGTCTGCGGAAAAAGCGGGTCGGCTCCAGCCTGGCATTTTCGGTCTCCGTGATCATCGTTGCCAAGGACGAGGAGGCGAATCTTCCCCCGCTGTTTGCCTCCCTGGAAGAGCAGAGTTTCCGGGATTTCCAGACCGTGATGGTGAGCGACCGCTCCCGGGACACGACACTGGAGCTCATGAAAGCCTGGGCCGGGAAGCAAGGTTCCCGCGTGAAGGTGCTGGAGAACACCGAAGAGGTCGACGACCTGGGACCGAAGCAGTTCGTCCTCGATATCGCGGCTCAAGCCGCCGACGGCGAGATCCTCCTGTTCACCGACGCCGATTGCACCGTCCCTCCCCGCTGGGTGGAGGAGCTGCAGTCCTATTTCCTCGATCCCCGGGTCGGGCTGGCGTTCGGACAGCTTTCGTTGAAGCGCGAGAGGAGTTTCTTCAAGAACTTCCAGGCATTCGACCAGCCCCTGATCCACCAGTACAACTCCGCAACCGCGGGGCTGGGCATGCCCGGGAGCTGCTTCGGCAACAACCTTGCGGTCCGCAGGGCCGTGATCGAACAGATCGGGGGCTTCCGCAGTCTCGGCTACACCTTGACCGAGGATGCCGCTCTGACCACGGCCGCCGCCAGGAGCGGCTGGAAGGTGGCGGTGTCGACGCTGACGGACACGATGATCCGCACCACTGCCCAGGAGAGCTGGCGGGATTTCGTCAATCAGCATCTGCGCTGGAACGGCGGCGCCTTCTACCACGAGGATTTCACCACCCGCCTGGCCTACCGCTACATTACCCTGTACCTGATCGCCAGTGTTCTGGCCGTTCCCGCGGCCCTGTTCGTTCCCTTTCTGTTCCTGCTGCCCGCCGCTTCGCTCATCAGCGTCGCTTTGATGGCCTTTGCGGCGGGGATCCTCTACCGGCCGGACAAGAGCTGGTACCTGCTGCGGTTGGTGCCCTATACCTGCTTCTTCCTGGTTTTCTACTCCTTCGCAACCGTTTTGAGCATCTTCCAGGTGCCGCCGCGCTGGAAGGGCAAAAGGTGGAAGGCAGCCCACCGGGAATCCTCCCCTTGAGCGCCGCGCCGGGGCATCTCCTTCCGCTTTAGCCGGGAGAGTTATCCAGCCAGGAGCGCAGCCTCTCGCCCAGCTGGTGCGGCTGCAGCACTTCGATCCCCCGGGGATACTCGAGCCACTGCTGCTGCACGTATCCCCACGCAGCCAGACAGCCTTGGATGCGGGGATCCCTGGCCCAATCCGAGGCCAGGTGGTCGATCTGATCGTCGACCAGCAGGGCTCGCTCCGCCTGCCTGCGCTGCAGAACATCCAGGATGGTGTCCTTCTTCTCCCTGGCCCCGCAGCTCAATACCCGACGGGGATCCATGTCGATCGCCTTGGCCGTGAGGATTTCTACGATGTACTTCGCCTTCTTGGTGGAGAGGATATAGAGGCGGGGCTCGGAGGCCAGGCTTTCGAGAACGGGACGCACGTGGGGATACAGACGATTCAGGCTGATCCAGTAGTCCCGCTGGTCGTTCAGCAGCTCCCGCCTGGCGGCGTAGAAAACCTCTCTGTAGCGGGCGATCGTCTCGGCGCCCCTCTGCTCCGCCAGGGCATCGAAGCCCTCCTGCGAATAAACCTGCGTTTTGGCGGCGATCAGCTCGTGAATGAGGATGAAATCCTCCCCGGCTCGAACGTACGGCCTCAGCCCGGCGAAATCCTTTCGCAGGGACACGGGAACCGCCGCGGGCTCCGCTTCGCCCCGGTAGAGGTAGTAGCCCTTCCACGAGCTTACCAGGGTCTCCAGGAGGGAATCGCAGATAACCCCGTCGAAATCCAGAAATATCAAACCTTTCATAATCTCTCAATATCCTATAGAATCCTCACCGTGCGAACTCTGGCTGCCCTCATCGCTGTGATCCTCACCCTGTCCGGCTGCACCTCCACCATCCGCGGTTCGGAGCTTTCGTTGGAGTACTACAACCTGGGAAATGCATACTACGATCTGGCGGACTACGACAAGTCCATCCTCTACTATCAGAAAGCGATCAGCATCGACAGGGAAAACAATAAGGCCTACTTCAATCTGGCCATGGCTTTCACAGCCGCCGGGAGGACCGCCGAAGCCCGGGACGTCCTGGAGCAGCTGATCGCCCGTGACCCGGACAACCAGAGCCTGCAGGAAGCCCTGGCTTTCGCCTGCTATGCGCAGGGGGACACCGCCCGGGCAATCGAGATCTACGGCCGGATCCTGGAAGCAGCGCCGGCGAACAACAAGATCCGGTACAACCTGGGGATGCTCCTGTGGAAGGAGCAGCAGCGGGAGGCGGCGCTCGAGGCTTTTGCCACGATCCTGGAAAACGACCCGGAGGATCTCGAGGCTCGATACCGCCTGGGTGAGCTCATGCTGGAGCTTCAACGGGTGGGGGAAGCGGTGGAGGTTTTCGAAGCCTATCTGCAGAGCAAGCCGGACAGCGCCGATGCCTACATGAATCTGGGCGACGCCTACAGGATTCAGGAGCGCTACGACAAGGCGCTGGACGCCTACGCGCAGGCTCTCCTCTACGATGAGACCCTGGCGGAGGCCTGGTTCTCCAGCGCCGTGATTCAACTGACCAAGATAGAAGATCCGGACAGGGGACTGTCCGCTCTGAGCGAGGCTCTGGAAGCCGGGTTCGCCGACCGGAAGGCGGCACTGGAGCTTCTGGCCGATCCCGACCTCCTGGAACGGGACAGCGTCGAAGCCCTGTTGCAGAGGCGTGGCCTGACCGCTCCGGACGACTCCGAGACCGAAGAGCCGGGCTGATCTGCCAGGTTATTCGATTATTCCAGGATGCCCTTGATCTGTTCGAGGGAGTGCTGAGGTGACCTGGATGAGTCGATCTCCCGAAGCAGTCCCTTGTCCCTGTAGTAGGCGATCAGAGGCTCGGTCTGTTCCTTGTACACCCGCAGCCTGTTCTTGATGGAGTCGATCTTGTCGTCATCCCGGATGTACAGCTCCCCGCCGCAGCGATCGCATTTGCCCTCGACCTTCGGCGGCATGTTGTCCACGTGATAGATCGCTCCACAGGAACGGCAGACCCTTCTGCCCGAAAGCCGGCGGATAACCAGCTGGTCATCGATCTCGAAGTTGATCACATGGTCGATCTGTTCGAACCCGGCCAGCGCGTCCGCCTGGACGATGGTTCGGGGAAAGCCGTCCAGGATGTATCCGCCGCCGGCATCCGCTTTGGCAAGCCGCTGCCTGACCAGCTCTACTGTGAGGGAATCCGGAACCAGCTCTCCTTTTTCCATGATTCCCTTTACCTTGTTGCCGAGTTCGCTGCCCTCCTTGACAGCTGCGCGGAACAGGTCCCCGGTTGAAATCTGGGGGATGCCGTACTCCCTGCTCAGCAGGGTCGCAAGAGTCCCCTTGCCCGCACCCGGGGCTCCGAGAAAGATCAGATTCATGCAAGCTCCTTCATGAGTGTGGTTGCCGTATCGATGCGGCGGCTGAACTTGTACTGCACCGCGCACTCCGGGCAGCAGTACTGCTGCCGGTAGCCGCTGTCCGACCGGAAGTAGCGCCCGCAGTTGACGCAGGAGCGGTATCGGTCGGCGCATTCGCTGCAGCAGCAGCCCTGTTCGGTGATCTGCGAATCCGGCAGGTAGCAGCCGCAGGTGCGGCAGCGCAGATAAACCATTCGAATAGCCTTTCTCCGGCACTATAGCATGAAGGTCAGCGAAGTTGCAATTTGATCCTTCTACGGCTATTTTTAAGTATAGCACCGATTGGTGAAATACAAGGAGGAGAAAAAAATGAGCTTTTGGGATCGGATGGACGAGATCGTCAACCAGGGTTTGGAATCATCCCGGGAGATACTCGGGAAGGCAAAGGAAAAGGCCAGGGACCTGGGAGAGAAGGGCCTGCTGCGCTACGAGATCTCCCAGATCGAGCGGCAGGCGGAGAAGAAGTTC
>JAFGQJ010000006.1 GCA_016935715.1 Spirochaetales bacterium | reverse complement strand
TCCTGTCCCAGCAGCCGGGCTATCTCCTCCAGGGTATACGGTTGCTCGTGGAGCGCGGCATCGGCGATTTTCCAGATTTCCGGCTCCGGAATCGCGAGCTTTTCCTGTTTCAGATCCCCCAGGAGGAAGATCGGTACGTCCCGGCCGCAGCGCCGGCTGAACACCTTCTTCAGAACGGCGGCCGCCAGTCGGCACTCTATGGGACGGCGGTTGTACTTGTCCAGGGCTTCGGCCGTCTTGGCTGCCTTGATCGTGCTGTCGGCTACGACGATCGTGTAGTCCTCCGGAAGCGGCGCCGGGCGGGTCTTCAGTGGGAAGAAGTCGATTTTGACCGCGTGGCCCGCCCTTCCCATCAGAGAGATGGCCTGATCCATACCTCCACCCTGAGTACCTACGTACCGCTCCGCCCCGGCCAGAAGGTCCGCCAGCTCCAGCCGCCCTTCTGCGGTCGTGTGCAGCTCCAGACGGTTGGAGGCCAGGAAAATCAGCGCACAGAGAACCACCAGGGCGGAGGAAGAGCTCATGCCCGCTGCGATCGGGATGTCGCCGTCGATCGTCGCCTCGAACCCGCAAAAACGTTCGACACCCCTCCTCTTCTGCCGGTAGAGATCGAACAGTCCCTGAACCGCGGCCTTGCCGTAGTTGCCCCAGTCCCCGGTGGGATAGGGTGGTATGGACTGCTCGATGTCGAAGGAGCGCTCGGCGAACTCCGGGCGGGTGTTGACGATGAGGACCTTGCGGTCGCTGCGCGGCGTGAATACGGCGGCCATGTCCCGGTTCACGGCCATGGGGAATACGGGCAGGCCATTGTAGTCGGTGTGCTCCCCGATGAGATTGACCCGTCCCGGAGCCCGGGCAAAGGCTATCTGCGGCCTCGCGAAACGATGCAGATGGGTTTCAATCATCCCCTGATAACGGGAGCGAATCCGATCCCAGTCGGCGGGCAGATCGTACCCGTCCCGGAAGTATCGACCGATCCTGGTATCGCTGTTCGGCTCCTTCTCGGCGTCTCGAAGTGTCTGAAGCAACTGATCCGCGCTTGTGCTCATGTCTTTCGCTCAGCTTTCCGCCCCTGCAATCGGGTAGCATCCGAGCTCCAGTGCAGCAGCGAACATGGTAACGACGTTTTCCGGGGGCACGTCGTCCTGAATATTGTGGGCTGGGGCGAAGATGTATCCGCCTCCCGGTGCAAACGAGCGGATACGCCGGGCGACTTCCTCCCGCACCTCTTCGACCGATCCGTGGGGAAGCGCGTACTGCTCGTCCACACCGCCGTGAAATACCACCCGCCCTCCGAAGCGGCTTTTCAGTACAGCCGAATCCATATCCCTGGCCTTGGGTTGGACCGGGTTGATCACGTCTACCCCCGCGTCGATCAGCTCGTCCAGCATCTGCGCTATGGAACCGCAGGAGTGCAGATAGATCTTGGCCTGGGTCCGCTGCCTGATGAAGCGGTTCAGCCGGCGGTGGGCCGGTTTGAGCATTTCCCGGTACAGCTCGGGCGAAATGAGCGGCCCGGTCTGCATGCCATAGTCATCCGAAGTCTCCACCATCGCGACATACGGCCCGACTATCGACAGATACCTGTCGAAGATCGCCAGCTGGATCTGCAGGATCCTGCCGATCAGAGCGGCGGCGAACTTTCGGTTGATGAGAAGGTCCTCGAAGAAGCGCTGCATTCCCCGCAGTGCCTGAGCCTTCTCGAAGATGCCGTCCCCGATCGCCGCGGCCACCAGGGCAAACTGGGTCGTGTCGTAGAGATTCTTTACCCTGTCGGCCAGCCCTCGATAGCGACCGGGATCATCGGGATCGGGCCAGGGATAACCGTCCAGATCGTCGATCGAGGCTTGGGCCAGCGGGGGTTCGATCATCTCGGCGTAGTACGCCGTCTGCCCGGTGCTGGGATTGCGATGCGCGACCTTGCGCTTGCGGACGCCCCACTCGTCATCCCAGCTGCCGTCCGAATAGGTTTTGCTGCGGAACCCGTCCGGAACGCCGAGGCCTATCCGCCGGAAATCCACCCCGAAGCGTCGCAGGATCGACTCCTCTACCCCCGAAACCAGGAACCAGTCGTTTACCTGCGGTTCCTCTTCGATCTCGAGATACTGCAGGAGGTTCCTGTACGCCCCTTCGGTGAAGTAGGTAGCCCAGCCGTCCAGATCTATGGGGACACGGTCGGCTTCCTGAAACCGCAGGGCCAGGAGTACGCGCTCTCTGGGCGTCAGCCTGGAGGTCTTTCCTTTAGCCATTCTTCCGACAGTATTGCGGGCAGCACGGAAGCTGTCAACGAAATGCAGCCGTTTGCACAGACGGGCTACGACGATTTCCGCTGCAAAACCAAACGCACCACGAAAATCCCCTGAAAAAAACTTGATTCCTGAAATCATCCATCTTAGAATGATTAATTGGGCCCACGTTGTGGGTATTCAATAAAATCATCTTCGAAGGGGGGTTTTATGTTAAAACCTAAATGGGGCTTCATCTTCGTCGTGCTGCTGCTGCCGGCACTCGCCTTCGCCGGCGGACAAAAAGCCAAAGCGGCGACGGGTGGTCCGGTGACCCTGGAGTTCGTAGTCTGGTCGTACAACATCGCCACGATACAGGACAACATCGCTCAGTTCGAAAAGGCGTACCCGGACATCAACGTCAATCTGACCGACTATCCGTGGACTCAGTACCACGACACCATGGTGCTGCGCCTCAAGGGCAAGACCCAGACCGACGTCATGTACAACGGGGAAGACTGGCTGCCCGAGTTTGCAGCAGCCGGTTGGGTGGCTCCGCTGGAGGATTACTTTCCGGAGGTGAAGGAGTACAAGGACAAGACTGCGGGCTACGCCCTGGCCGACATGACCTACGACGGAAAGCTCTACGGCCTGTCCTACTACGCCGACCTGATCACCTTCCAGTACAACAAGAAGATCCTTTCCGACAACGGTATGGCGCCGCCCAAGACCTGGGATGAGGTGCTGAGTGAGAGCCTCAAACTGAAGGCCGGTGGAATGGCGCAGCCGTTCTGCTACGAGTATGAAGCAAGCCTGCCGAACTTCTACTCCGCCTTTGCTTCCCAGGTGTACGGCCGGGGCGGCAGCCTGTTCGCCGACGACCTGACAGCGGTACTGAACGATCCGAACGGGGAGGCCTTCAAGCACCTGCAGTGGCTGCAGGATGCCAGGGTCAAGCACGACATTCTGGCCTTCGAATCCCACGAAACCAAGGTGAACGTGGCCATGAACACCGGGCAGCACGCCTTCACAGTCATGTACAACTACATGCTCGCCGCCATGAACAAACCGCCCCAGGCGCATGCGGGAGAGTTCGACATGACCACGATGCCCGGCAAAGCCGGGGCCTGCCTGGGTTTCGCCAAGTTCTACTGCATGACCCAGCAGGCCGCTGAAAACGAAGCGCAGCGGAACGCCGCCTGGACCTTTATCGAAGCCTTCGGCGGCGGCGACTACAAGGTGGCCAAACGCTGGGCCGTGGAAGACGGCCTCGGGTTCGCCGCTCTGCCCCTGTTCGACGATCCGGACGTCCAGGCGGCCTTTGCCACCTGGATCGACGTGGACAAGTTCAAAGCCCAGGCCAAGCTGGCCCGCAACGACGTAAATCCCGAATGGAAGGGGATGTGGAGCGAGTTCTTCCGGCCGTTGATGGCCAAGGCTATGGTGGGTGGCGCCACGGTGAAGGAAGTGATGGATCAGGGCGCCGCCAAGTGGAACGAGTACAAGAAACTGTTGGGCAAATAGAGGCTCATGACCGGCGGGTTTCCGGGAGGCTTCCCGGAAACCCGCATCGACCGCTTCCGAGGACCAAGATCCCGCGTTATCTCTGGAGAGGAGACTTTCATGGCCACTCGCGACATGTCCCGCTATCCCTTTGAATGGCTTTTACCGGTCCTGATTCTCGTTATCGTTTTTACCGTTTATCCCTTCGGCTACGCCCTCTGGAACAGCTTTTTTCAGATCCTGCTGATCCTGCCGGTGAAACCTTTCGTGGGATTCCAGAACTACGTAGACGTGGTATCGAGCATCTATTTTCGCGAGGCCCTGTTCAATACTCTGGTGTTCACGTTGATCACCGCTCCGGTGATCGTCGTCATCGCCCTGGCGGTCGCCCGGCTGCTGCTGACGAAATTCGTAGGCCGGAGCGTCGTGCGGGCCGTGGTGCTTCTGCCCTGGGCCATGCCCGGGGCGGTTTCGGGGATCATCTGGGTCTGGATCTTTCACGGCCGGTGGGGCGTGCTGAACGCCCTGTTGTTCAAGCTGGGCATCATTTCCTCCTACATCCCCTGGCTCGATCATCCCATTCTGGCGAAGTTTTCGGTAATGGTGGCCCATATCTGGACGCAGATTCCCTTTGCCAGCGTTCTGCTCATGGCTGCCCTGAGCATCATCAACAGGGAGATCTACGAGGCCGCCGAGGTGGATGGAGCGGGACCGGCCAGGAGGCTGTTCTCCATCACCCTGCCTCAGATCAAGGGGATGATGATCATCGCCCTGATCTACGAGTTTATCATGGGGATTACCAGCTACGACCTGACCTACTCCATGACCGGTGGAGGACCCGGGGGAGCGACGACCCTGGTTTCGTACTACGTCTGGGCCGAGAGCTTCAAGATGCTGCAGTTCGGCAAGGGTGCAGCTCTCGGGGTGATCGTGGCCCTCCTGACACTGGCCCTGATCCTGCTGATCATGCGCACCGTGCCCGGCGAGATCACGGTGAAGGAATAGGATATGGTCAGGAAGATTGCTATCTACTTCTTTGCGATCCTGGTGTTCCTGTTCAGTGCCGGACCGCTGCTGTTGACCTTCGTCGGTGGCATCGTTCCGGAGAAGGTCCTGCTGTCGGTGCCGCCGCGCTGGTTTTCGATGAAGCCCACGCTCTCCTACTACGAGTACATCTTCACAGGCAAGGTTCCCGAAGCGTACGAGGATCGGGCTGCCGCCCGGGCAATGGTCAGCGAGGAAGCCCGTATGATACCCCGTGCCATGCTCACCAGTGCCACGATTGCCCTGGCTGTAATGGGAGTCAACATGGTGTTCGGCAGCATGGCCGCCTATGCTTTTGCCCGCATAAGGTTCAGAGCCAAGGCGCCGACCTTCATGGGTATCATCATGTGCCGGCTGGTGCCCGCCTCGGCCCTGGTCGTTCCCTTCTACCTGATCGTCCAATCCCTGGGGCTCTTGGACACGAAGATGGCTCTGATCCTGGTGCACAGCCTGCTCACTCTTCCTTTTACCGTTCTCATTCTGACGATGTTCTTCCGTCGCGTCCCGGTGGAGATCGAGGAATCGGCGGTCGTGGACGGGGCCAGGCCCATTCAGGTCTTCTGGAAGATCACATTGCCTCTGTCCGCTTCCAGCATGGTGGCGACCGGATTGTTCGCGTTCATGCTCTCCTACTCGGAGTTCATGTACAGCCTGGTGCTGGGCGGCTCGGCGCGTACCCGGACCCTGCCGATCGTGATGACCAGCCTGATCTACAATCCCGACATGATCTGGGGCATGATCATGTCCGGCGTGTTCCTGACGCTGGTTCCGTCGCTCATCCTGGCGATCGTCGTCTGGAAGTTCGTGGTGGAGAATATCGTGCTGGGGGCGATGAAGTACTGATTCGGCCTACAGACGAATCGGCCTGTCCTCTCTGTAGGATCGCTGGGCGGCCAGGACCACCTCCAGGGCGTTGCGGCCGTCGAGGGCGGTGGAGATGATCTCCCGGTCGCCTTTGACCACGCCGACGAAGTAGCGGTCCTCATCCAGAACGTCCCCGACGATCTCGCCGTGCATCTCCGGCCAGTGGAGGGTATCCGGGAACTTCCAGCCCTCCTCGTCCACAGCACTGAGGGTCATGGGGCGGTAGTCCAGGTACAGGGAGCCTTTCTCCCCGATCAGCTCCAGGCATACGTCTCCGAATCCACCCCAGCTGCCCGGCCGCTGCCACTTCACGATGGACTCGGAGAGTCCCCAGCCGGTTTCCACGATCCCCAGGCCGCCGTTTTCGAATCGGATCGTGATCCAGATGAAGTCGTGGACGCCCAGCTCCTTCATCACCGGACCCTCTGCAACCTCGGCGCTGACCTTGACCGCTCTGTCTTCGAAGTACCAGAAGATCTGATCGATGTCATGCACGGAGATGTACTCCTCCACCTCCACCCGGCCGCCGAGCCGGCGGGCTTCCTGAACCACCGCGTTGCGCCTGGCGTAGCACACCAGTGGCTTTCCGATCGTACCGTCTGCAACCGCCGCCCTGATCTGGGCGTAGCGCACGTCGTAGCGTAAAAGATGGGCCATCATCAGCTTGACGCCGTGCTTGTCCGCCGCCTCGATGATCGCATCGGCATCCTCCAGGGTGGTGGCGATCGGCTTCTCCAGCAGGATGTGCTTGCCCGCCGCGGCGGCGTCCTCCACGGCCTGACGGTGCAGGGATTCCGGAGAGGCGATGACCACCGCCTGGATATCAGGGTTTTCCAGGAGCTTTCGATGGTCGGTGTACAGCCGCAGCGGTTCGGATTGACCGGGCACATGGGGTGCCTTCTTCAAAGCCGGGTCGCTGGCCGCCAACACCCGGACGTCGGCCAGCTGTGACAGGGCCCGGGCGTGGAGCATTCCCATGAACCCGGCTCCTATAATTCCAATGCCAACGGTGGTGCTCATAGATCATCCTCCAGTCTTTGAGCTGCTCGCTTCATGCACCTCAGGATTTCACGTCCGGGGCACCCATGTCAAATGGGATTTTGTCTCAGATGCTTTGTGCAACCGGAAAAAAATAATACAATCGTGGAACAATCTACTGCGCGAGTGACGAGGGTATCATTTATGGATGGATCGATAGTCTACTTCGAAAAAAAGGGAAAGCAGAACACGGAGACGACTCTGCGCCTGGCCCGCAGCCGGGCGGAGGAGCTGGGAATCGGACAGGTGGTGCTTGCCTCCACCCACGGCTACACCGCGCTCCAGGCCGCCGAGGTTTTTCAAGGCTCCGCAATCGAGCTGATCGCGGTAAGCATTTCCACCGCCTTCGACGAGGAGGGCTGGACCATGAGAACGGAGGAGAGGCGGCGGATCGAGCAGGCAGGTGTTCGGGTATTGACCTCCGTTCACGGGCTGGCCGACGGTGTGGCCGAGGGCCTGTACGGTGAGAGCACGCCTGGAAACGTCATGGCCAATACATTGCGGTTGTTCTCACAGGGAATGAAGGTGGCCGTGGAGGTGTCGATCATGGCTCTCGAAGCGGGGCTGATCCGGTCGGCTAAGGAGATCGTGGCCGCAGGCGGTACGGACGAGGGCTGCGACACCGCCGTCGTGGTGCGGCCCGCCCACGCCCGCAGGATCAAGGAGTTTCGGATCTGCGAGATTCTCTGCAAGCCCCGCAGCGGTTAGCAGCCCGGGAGCCGGTTGCAGCTCCGGTTCGTACCCCCCCCCGGATACCCCCGGATACCCGTCCCTCCCCCGGATACCCCCGGCGATCAATCTCCGCTGAAGCCGCTCGCCTGCCAGTGGCAGCGGCGGTGGGCCCGATTCACGGCCAGGGCGATGTGGAAATCCTGCTGAGCCTGCACGGCTTGCCCGAGCCCCTTGTGAGCCAGACCGGACAGGTACATGTGCTCGGCCACATCTCCGCTCTTCCCGGCTACCCCTTTCTGGGCCTGTTCCAAAAGCTCCTGCAGTACCGCTTCCGCTTCGTCGCTTTTTCCCAGCCGCTGCAGGGCCCGGGCCCGGTAGTAGCAGAGGTCATTGAAAGCCGGCCTGGGTTCGTCCGCCGCTTTCCGCCAGGCATCCCTGGCTCCGGCCTTATCCTCTGATTCGGCCAAAGCCAAACCGATACGGAAGTGAGCCTCGGCGTTGGCCTTACAGAAGGGCTCCCCGACGCCGATGTTGCGGGGATATTCGAAAACCTTCTCGAAACAGGCGATCGCCTCTCTGTACTGCTTCCGCCGGGACAGGCTGATCCCCTTGCCGATGTTGGCATCCACGTACAGCAGCCGGACCCCTTTGTACACCTCCCAAGGGTAGAAGTGGGCAGAGGACAGGATGGAGAGTGCCTGGTCCCACTCCTGTCTGTCCACGTGGAAGGCGGCAACCATCTCGGCGATCACGTCGTTTTCCAGCAACTCGTCGGGAATCGACTCGATCAGCTGCTGACGCTGCTGTTCCAGTCCGCAGTCCAGGAGAATGCAATTGAGCTCGAAGTACAGCTTGTAATCCTTCGGATCCGCGGCCAGGGCCTGCCGGTAAGCCCGGATCGCAGGATCGGGCTGTTCTATTTCCTTCCAGTACACCCGGCCGATGTTGCGGTGTACCACCGAAAAGCCCTCGAGCTTTCCGGCCGCTTCCTCCCATAGGCTCAGTGCCTCCCCGGCACGGCCTTTGGAGCACAGCAGATTGCCGAGGTAGTAGCGGGCGTTATGATCGCCGGGATTCACCTCGATGGCGCGGCGTAGCACAGCCTCAGTCTCCAGTCTGTGGGGAAATACCAAATCCGCAGCCCGTTTGCCGGCATTGCGAAAGTGATCCGCGCTGTCTTTTCTGTCGAGCTTCTCGCTGCAATAGCCCAGGAAGTAGTCGACCATCGGATAGGCCTTGCGGCTGGGGCTGGCACCCTCGTTGTACATCGAGAGGACGTCGCAGGCCTCCTGATACAGTCCGAGGCGGGCGTACTCGGCGGCAGTTTCCAGGTAGGACTGCACCTCATCGCGAAAGGCCTGCTCCAGCTTCGCGCGTGCATCGCCGTCTTTCTGATTCCCAGATCGCGCGAGGAACAGGGATTCACTCAGGGCTGTGAAGTTCAGAGGATCCGCCGACAGGACCTGCTTCAAAACCCTGTCGGCCGCATCCGCTTCTCCCTGCCGGCGCAGGGCGCAGGCCAGGAGGGCCCTGGCCTCGCCGTTCCAGGGGAATTGACCGTCCGATTTCTCCAGCTGCTCGATCGCCTCGGTGAGCTTACCCAGCCCGAGGTACAGCCCTCCCAGCAGGTAGGAGGCCCCGGCTCG
>JAFGQJ010000349.1 GCA_016935715.1 Spirochaetales bacterium | reverse complement strand
GGGGATATCGGCTGCACGATCCTCGGCATGAATCCTCCCTTCCACACCTGCTGGACCGAGGTCTCGATGGGGTCGAGCATCGGCCTGGCCCAGGGCTTCCACCGGGCGGGAGTAGAGAACCCGGTGATCGCCACCATCGGTGATTCCACCTTCTTCCACGCCGGCATCCCGCCGCTGATCAACGCCGTTCAACACGGGGCCAACCTGCTGGTGATCATCCTGGACAATGGCTGGACCAGCATGACCGGCTTCCAGGTCAACCCCGGCACCGCCGAGCAGTTCCAGGACGAGGGGGCCCGGAGGGTGGAGCTCGAGGGCATCGTACGCGGAATGGGGGTCGAGAACCTCCAGGTGGTCGGACCATTCGACCAGGAGCAATCGGTGCAGGCGATCGCCGCGGCGGTCCGGCAGAAGGGGGTAAAAGTCATCATAGCCAGGCAGGAGTGCGCCCTGACCGCGGCCCGCCGGGAGCCGCGCACCCTGATCTACCAGATCGATTCAGAGAAGTGCACCTTCTGCCGCTCCTGCCTGCGGGAAACCGGCTGTCCCGCCCTGTACGTCACGGCCAACGGGAAAAAATCGAAACACGGCCAGGTCATGGCCATCGACGCGGAGTTGTGCACCGGCTGCGGGTTGTGCTTCACCTGCTGCAAGTTCGACGCAATCCACCGGCAGAAAGTGGGAGGGTGAGATCATGATGCAGAGTATTTTCATGACCGGTCTGGGGGGCCAGGGCGTGATCACCCTGGCAAAGCTGGTCTCGGCTCAAGCCTCCGGCGCGGGGCTCAAGGTCACCCTGTTCAACGCCAAGGGAATGGCCCAGCGGGGCGGCCGGGTCACCTCGGAGATCCGCCTGAGCGACGATCCGGGGTCCGTCTTCGGAGCCCGCATCTCCGCAGGCACGGCGGACATCCTGATCGGCATGGAGATCGGGGAGACGATCAACTCCCTCTCCCTTCTGAAAGAAGGCGGCGCGGCGATCCTGCTGGACCACGCCTTCGTTCCCACCACAATGCTCCTGAAAAAGGAGACCTATCCCTCCTTTCAGCAGCTCACGGATCTGTACTCTCAGAAGACGGACAGGGTCTTCGCCGTAACCGATGCGAAGCAGCCGTACAACATGTTCATCCTGGGGGTGTTCTCCGCCGTGGCTCCAGCCATCGCCCCGGAGCTCGCCTTCCTGTCGAGGGCAGCGGTGGAGCAGGCGATCACCGTGAAGCTGAAACGGGCTCTGGAGGATAACCTCGAGAGCTTCAAACAGGGCTACACCCATGGCCTCTCCCTCCTCCAGCGGGTTTGAGCGGCTCTTCGAGCCGAAAACAATAGCCGTCTTCGGCTCGGTCAAGAGGGACAAGATCGGCCACCAGCTCATCACCCAGCTGAGCGCGGGAGGGTTCCCGGGAACGATCGTGGCGGTGAACCCGAACGCCGAGAGCCCGCCGGGCTACCCGCAGATCCTCGGCTGCTCCGATCTCGACCAGTCTCCCTCTTCCCCGGATCTGGCTCTCGTGGCGGTGCCGGCCCGGTTCGCCGAAGGCGTGATCCGCAGCTGCGGAGAGGCAGGAGTTCCCTTCGCCGTTGTGTTCACCTCCGGGTTCTCCGAGACCGGCAACAGCGAAGAGGAGCAGAGGCTCAAGAACACCGCCAAAAGCTGCGGTGTGCGTCTGATCGGCCCGAACTGCGCCGGGATCATGGATACAGGCTCCCGCCTCTATGCCAGCATCGAGGTTCGCGCCTTGCCGGGAAAAACCGCTTTCATCACCCAGAGCGGTGCGGTCGGGGGAGCGGTGCTGGCCCTGGCCAAGACCCGGGGAATCGGCTTCTCCAAGTTCGTGAGCTACGGCAACCGGGTCGACATCGGGGAGGTCGAGCTCCTCGACTACCTGGACACCGATCCCGGCACCGAGGTGATCGCCCTCTACCTCGAGAGCCTGCAGGATGGCAGGGCGTTCATGCAGGCGGTGCGGCGGGTTGCGAGCCGGAAGCCGGTGGTGATCATCAAGGCGGGGCGCAGCGTCTCCGGCCTGCGGGCGGCCAGCTCGCATACCGGTTCCCTGGCCGGTTCGGACGAGATCTTCGCCGCCATGATCCGGCAGAGCGGCGCCCTGCGGGTCCCCGGCATCGAGGAAATGCTGGATCTGTGCCACGGTCTCGCCGCCCTGCCCCCGATGGAAGGCAGTCGGCTCGCCGTGGTGACCAACTCCGGAGGGCCGGGCATCCTGACCAGCGACAGGGCCGAGGAGCTGGGTCTGCAGGTAATGGAGAGCCCCGGGCAGCTCCGGCAGCGGCTGGAATCCTTCCTGCCAGCCCACTGCGCCTTCGCCAATCCCATCGACCTGACCGTGGAGGGAACCCGGGAGGGATACCGGCGAACCCTGCAGGCGGTGCTGGACTCGGAGTATGACGGAGTGATCGCCATCAACGTGGCCACCCCTTTCCTCGACTCCGTCGACCTGGCCGAGGGGATCGCCGAAGCGTTCGCCGGCCGCAGGCAGCCCAAACCGGTCGCAGCTGTTTTCATGGCCGGGGAGATCGTGGAGCAGGGCATCGAAACTCTGAAACGCAAGGGCATCCCCTCCTTTCCCACGGGGGAGCGGGCGGCCTTCGTCCTGTCGAAGATGCGGGAGTACTCCTGCCGCGCAGCAGGCCCGGCGGACCGGGAGGAGGATCGGCAGCGGAGCGGAGAGGCTGACCGCGGCGCCGAAACGCAGAAGGCCGTCCTGCCCTTCGGCAGCGGCGCTCCGGTCCCGGAGCCCGATGCGGTGTCCTTCCTCGAGGAGCAGGGTTTCTCCTTCCCGGCGCACCGCTACGTCACCGCAGCGGCGCAGATCTCCGAAGCCGTGCGGGGGCTCGGCTTTCCGCTGGTCATGAAGGTGGTCTCCCCGCAGATCCTGCACAAGAGCGACGTCGGGGGCGTCCGGCTGAACCTCGGTGACGAACGGCAGGTCGAAGAGGCCTTCGCCGACATGGCCCGGCGCTTCTCGGCTCAGGAGTTCCGGGGAGTGATGATCTACCGGCAGGTGAGCGGGGGCCTGGAGGTCATCGCCGGAATCAAGCAGGATCCCACCTTCGGTCCCGTCGTGCTTGCCGGCGCCGGCGGCGTGCTCACCGAGCTGCTGCGGGACTCCGCTGTGCGCATCGCCCCCTTCAGCCGGCCGGAAGCGCAGGAGATGCTCTCGGAGCTGAAGATCAGCAGGATGCTGGCCGGCTACCGGGGCAGCGCCGCCCTGGACCGTGAGGCCCTGGCGGAGCTGCTCGTCCGGTTGTCCGACCTGGCGATCCGCTACCCGGCCGTCGGCGAGCTGGATTTCAATCCCGTGTTCGTGCAGGAAAGCGGCCTGTTGATCGGGGACGTGCGCATCATCACGGAGACCGGGCAGGATCAGGAGAGCTCCAGCAGCCGGGCCGCATTGTCGTAGCAGATGCGCCGGGTCAACTCCTCCCCAAGCTCGAGAGCCATCAGATCTCTCAGCGTGGTTTCGGCGCTGCCCCAGGGGGAATCACTGCCGAAGAGGATGTACTCGGGCGGGTGGGCAAGCAGGAAGCGGCGCGCCCGCTCCAATCCGATGAATGGAAAGGAGTAGGAGATGCCCATGTAGACCGGACGGCCCAGCAGATGCTTCTCCACGCAATCCCAGTCCCGCCACCCTCCCAGGTGGGTGGTGACCAGCTTCAACCCGGGCAAGGTTTGCACCACATCCATGATCATGGCCGCATCGGCGACACGCTCGAAGGGGTAGCCCAGGTCGAATCCGGTGTGAGCCAGGAGGATCAGCCCGTGCCGTGCGACCCTTTCATAGAGAGCAAGCATGCGCCGCTCGTTGAAGACGAATCCCTGGTAGTAGGGGTGCAGCTTGATCCCCTTGAGTCCCGCCGCCCGCACCTGGTCGATTCTCTCCAGCGCCCGCGGGTCATCCGGGTGAACCGAGGCAAAGGGGTGCAGGCGCTTCGAGGCGATGGCCCTGCACCAGCGGAGGATCGTTTCGAACTGAGCCGGCCTGGTGGCGATGTTGAGCACCACCGACGCTTCGACGCCCAGCCGGTCCATCTCCCCGATCAGCGAACGGACCTTGCCGTCCAGGGAGGCTTCCACCCCGGCGAACGCGCAGAGCTTGGGCACGGTCTGTTCGGCCAGGTCGTCGGGAAAGGCGTGGGTGTGGAAGTCGATGATGCGCATCGGGCTCTCTGTATACCAGAAAAACAGCCGAAAGGCCAGGGCAGATGCTTCCTTGCCGACGACTGATTCTCAATATGGGGAATACCTTATCGGAAATCTCATGTTTTTCCTATTGAACGAGGGGCGGACGGGATTCTATAATGCAGAGACCTTTTAGAGGAATGGATGCGGAAACGGCAATGCAGCTCGTGATTATAGGAAACGGCGCAGCGGCTTTGAGCGCCCTGGAGCGCTTCCGGCAGCTCGACAGAGACTCATCGGTCACCTTGATCTCCACCGAATCGGGGGCGGCCTATTCCCGCGTGCTGCTTCCCTATTACCTGCGCCGCAGGATCCCCTACGAGAATCTCTTCATCCGCAGCTCCGAGGACTACGACCGGCTCGGAGCGAAAACCCTCTTCGGTGCTTCGGTGAGCCGGGTCGATCCGGGCGCCCGCAGCCTCACCCTGGAAGACGGCCGGAGCATCGGGTTCGATCGCCTGCTGATCGCAAGCGGCTCCCGCCCGTTCATGCCTCCCATCGAAGGCCTCGCCGGAG
>JAFGQJ010000063.1 GCA_016935715.1 Spirochaetales bacterium | reverse complement strand
GGATCAAGGGTCTCCAACGCGCGGCCATCGCGACCCCGGCCGCCGGGAACATCCGCACGCTGCATCGGCTCATCCCGGGGGCAAACCCGCCAGGATGTCCAGCTGGTGAACGACCAGGGACAACCGCCCCTCCTCTACATCCTCCAGACGGCGGGCCTGCCAATCCTCCAGCAGCGTCGGATCGAGGCGACTCTTTGCGCCGGTGCCACCCGACGGGCCCGCTGCGGCTCGATACTGCCGGGCTTCGCCGGCGATCATGGACAGGACGGCGGTGAGAAAGATCTTCTCCCGGGCGCCGTGGACGCCCCCATGGGGAAACACGTTCCAATCGCTCGAACCCATCCCGAGTATCGCGAGTCCCCCATCCAGCAATGCCCGATACAGCCGCCGGCCGCTCAGGGCTCCGCCGGTCTTCCTGCCCCCCAGGCGCCTGCACTCCATCGAACGATCGTAGATGCGCAGCACCCGCCTTTCGAAGCCGGGCTGATCGTATTCCGGCAGCAGCACCGTTTGTCCGTCGTAATTCAGCGTCGGGTAGAAAATGCCTCCGGCTTTCAGCAGCGATAGGATGACGGCCACGGCAGGCTCGAGGGGCATCAGATCCATGAAGGCGTGGGCGGTGATGCAGTGGAACGCTTCGAGGCTTGCGGTCGTTCTCTCATCCAGAAGATCCCCTCCGAGCAGATCGACCACCAGTTCGCACCCCTGCTTCTCGGCGTTGATCCGCCGGGCTCGGGAGCTTTCCCGGATCGGCCTCAGCCGGTATCCCCGCTTTCTCAGGCTCTCCCGCACGCGCCCTTTTGCGGCAGCCAGATTCTTCTTCTCCCGGTCGACTCCCACGAGCCGCACCCTGCCGCGCAGATCGAAATCGATGATCCGGCGGAGCATCGCTCCCGTGCCGGTGCCCAGATCCAGGATTCGCGCATCGGGGGTGCGCTCCAGGTGTTCCCGGAATCTCCTGTATAGCCCTGGGTTCAGGCTGGCCGAATCGATTGCGAACTTGGCCTCCAGATACGTTGCGAAATCAACCGTGATTCCAGGTGCGGGAAAAGGATTTTCCGACCCTCCTCTGCTCACGCTCTTCGGCTCCTCTCAGATGATCTGCTGAATGGCCCGCAGAAAAGACTCGCCGGTCTGCCTCCAGGTCGGCAGCTGCGCCGCCAGAGTCCGGGAAAGCGCGGCCGACTGCTCCCTGAATGCCGGCTGCGAGATCAGCCGGCGCAGGTGGTTGCGAAACGTTCCCAGATCCCCCTCTGCAACGAGCAGGCCCCGCCCGCCGGTGAGCTCCGGGATCGCCCCGGTGGAAAAAGCCACGAAGGGCAATCCCGAGCGTATGGCCTCCGCCAGGGAGATCCCGTACCCCTCGTAGCTGGAGGGGAAGACGAACACATCCGCCTCCTGGTACTGCCTGTGCAGCGCTTCCCCGGAGAGCAGGCCGGTGTAGACGATGCGGTCCTCCAGACCGAGCCGCCGTGCAAGCCGCTGAACTTTCCGCCTGTAGGGTTGATCGACGGCCGCCCCCACGATCCGCAGCTCCCACTCCAGATCCGACAGATCAGCGAGTATCCGCATCAGCAGATGATGCCCCTTTCGGGGGATGACGTTTCCCGTCATGAGCAGTCGAACCGCCGTTCTCCCCTCAGGCCGACGGCGATCCCTGCGGGAGGGCGCCGCTTTTGCCGACCCCGGCCCAAAGGTGTCGCTGCCCGGAGGACACACGTACAGCGCCGCTTCGCTGTCCAGAAGCCCGCCTACCGTGCGTGCGGTGGTGCGGCTGTTCACGATGACCGCGTCGCAGCTTGCGAGCAGGCTCCTCTCCATACAGCGCGCCGCGATCCGCAGCAGGGGTCCGATCCGCTCCTGTTCCTTGAGATGATGCAGCAGCACCGCCACGGGGGGACAATCCCGGCCGCGCCGGGAGACGGCGCGGAACACCGAAGGGTGGGTGAGCTCGTCGATGACGATGCAATCGTAGCGGCCGGATCCCGGCCCTCGGAACAGGCTGCGCAGCGGTCCGCGGAAGCTCTGGAGGGGACACAGCAGGTAGGGACACGCCGGCAGCTGGATGCAATCAATCTCCACCCCCCGCTCCTTCAGGTACCCGGTCACCTTGCGGTCGTACAGGTATCCCCCGGAGATCTGCTCGATGGATCCGTAGAGAACGAACAGCACCCTCATTCGCTACGAATGGACGTAGGCCGCCCAGGCGGTGTCGGATTCCCAGATCCTGATCCGGGACTCCAGTATCGATTCCATGGCAGGGCTGCGCTCCCCCAGCGCCCGCGCCAGGGCCGTGTGAATGTAGTGCGCCATGTTCTCCACACTCACCTGCCGGTCCTTGAAGAACGGCAGGTCGTTGAGAAGCCTGCCCTGAATCCGGTCGACCAAACGCTGCAGCTCCTCTTCCATCAGCGCGATATCCACGGAAAAACCGTTCTCGTCCAGCACGTTCGTGGAGCAGATCCACTCCACGGTGTATTCGTGCTCGTGGGGCAGGGTTTCTTCGGCGAAATCTCCGACCAGGAAATGACTCGCCCTGAAAGTGTTCTTGATTCCAACCTGATACATCTTCCTCTCCTATGGTTCCAGCACGACCTGGATGCAATCCCCCGGGTTCTTGTCCAACAGCTCGTACGCCTCCTGAGCCCGATCGAGGCCGAAGCGGTGGGTGATATAGCGGGATGGCCGAATCTTGCGCAGCAGCTCCACGACCCGTTCGAAACGGCGCCTCTTGTCCCAGCGGCCGCTCAGAGCCGGATCGATCCGGGAAACCTGGCTGCTGCGCAGGTGCAGCCGCTTGCGGTGAAAGCTCCTTCCCAGCTCCAGGCTCACCCGCCGGCTTCCGTACCAGGAGGCCTCCACCGCGGTTCCCTCGAAGGCCAGGGCGTCGATGGCCAGCTGCAGCCCCTCTGCGGAGGAGCTGAGGTTGACCGCCACATCCACGCCTCTTCCTCCGGTGTTCTCGAGGATGCTCTGCCGCAGCCGCGCCCCGGGCCGCAGTGCCACGCAGCCGATGCCCTCCGATGCCCGGCGGCGCCCGAGGTGGGGCTCCACGGTGATCACTTTCTCCATCCCCGCTCTGCTCAGGATCTCGGCGGTCAGCAGGCCCACCACTCCCTGACCGATCAGAAGCACGGATTCACCGAAGCGGGGATTGGCATCGTGCACGATTCCAAGGGCGGTTTCCATGCTCGCCAGGAACACCGCGTCGGGGAAATCCAGATCGGCGGGCAGCTCTATGAGCTCCCGCGGATCGGTGAAAAACAGATCCTGATGGGGAAAGAAGGCGAATACCCTCCGGCCGGACTCGGTTACTCCGGTATTGATGTACCCGTATTTCAGCGGGTAATCGAGGCTGTCCCCGAGAGCCTCCAGCGACTCATCCGCCTTCAGTCCCCGGGGCATTTCGCCGCGAAAGGCGAGCATCTCCGTACCGTGACTGATCCCGATCAGGCGCGAGCGGACGAGAACCTGATCCTCCGCCGGCCGGCATTCCTCTTTCCGAAGCTCGACCGTTCCCGGAGCCGTGAAGTACAGAGCCCTGGCGTTGACGCTCATC
>JAFGQJ010000348.1 GCA_016935715.1 Spirochaetales bacterium | reverse complement strand
TTCGGCAGCCGGGCAGGATTCGGCAGCCGAGCCGGTCGATCCCGCGGAGCTTCTGAAGTTCGTCGGGCAAAGCGGGGTGCTCCACGAGAACAGCGCCTGGGACCGGATCGAGAGCCTGCGGGCCAGGAAGCGCAGGAGCAACCTGCAGGTGCACGAACTCCTGGACACCGTGGCTGCTGCCGGCCGGGGCGGCGCAACCGGCCGTCCCGGCAAGAGCGAACGTGCCGGGGAGGAAAAACTCCAGATCACCAGCATCAGCATGGCCGGTTCGGTGACGCTCATCGGGATCGATTCCCGGGCCGCCTTCCTCGAAGGCCGGTTGTCCGGCCTCGTCGACCGAGGCAGGTCGATCCTTCCCGGCGTACCGGCCCGATCGTTTTTTTCATTCGGAGCCAGGAGGGAGTCGCTCCGGACCGACAGCGCTTTTTCCTTCGACCGGGAGGGGCAAACGGGCCTGCGTTGCACGCTCTCCACCCGCAGCACGCCCGGGCCGGGAGGTGTCCGGGTTATCCTGGACTACTACTTCACCGACGAGCCCAACCGGCTGACCCTGGATATGACGGTTCACTACCCGGAGCTTCCCCCGGGGATCATACGGGAGAGCTCTCCCCTGGAAGCGTGCCTGTGCGCCTTCGACGAAGACGAGCAGCTGCAGATCGAAGTGCTGATCCCGAACCGCGAACCGTATCGCCGGAACCTGGCCTCCCGGCAGGGCGTCTACCTGCTGTACGGAAAATGCTTCACGATCCCGCGGGACCGCGCCGCGGTGCAGCTGACAGCCTATCCGGCTCACAGCACCCGAACGGAGTGGATCGAGTTCCGCGTTGCGAAACAGAGGGGGACGTATCAGCTTTGGGCCAACCTCGGGGGAAGCTACCTGGTTCAGCCGGCCTCGCTCCTGTCCGCCCGGCGGCGCAGTCTTTCCTACAGCATCGGTTCGCCGGAAAGGAGATAGCTTTTCCCGCAGGCCGGGCGGCGGCCGGTTCGACATCCGTTGGGGGGTCAGGAATCCTCTTCCCCGGCAAAGCGGATCTCCCCGCCGTACACCGCGATCGATTCGCAGCCGCCCCGGGGCTGGAAGAGGAGGGATCCGTCACGGTTCAGCCCGCGGATGATGCCGCGCTGCCCGCCCGCAGGAGGGGGTATACGGCTCTCCGTCTCATTCCGTGAGGCGGTACGGTCTTCCGGCGAGAGCAGGAGCACCTCGTGATTCAGCCCATACAGGCGCTCGACGACCTTGGCATGCCAGTCCTCGTCGGCGAGGCTGGCTTTCAGCGCGGCCAGGAGCTCCGCAAACAGCTCCGGAATTCCGACCTCGCAGCCCAGCAGGCGAGCCAGGGAGGTTGCTTTCGGCTCGAGCTCTGCGGGAAAGGTGAGCTGGTTGCAGTTCACGCCGATACCGATCAGAACCCCCAGGCTGTCTCCCTCCACCGTGGCTTCGCAGAGAATTCCCGCAAGCTTCTTTCCCTCTGCCAGCAGGTCATTGGGCCATTTCAGCCGCACTGCCAGGCCGTACAGCTTCTCGACACTCAGGGCCGATGCCAGTCCGGCGAGGAGAGGTAACCGTTGGGGGGCCCCTCCCAGGCTCCCCCTAGACGCTCTCAGCACCACCGTGAACAGCAGATTCCTGCCCGCTGCGGCGATCCACCTGCGGCCGGACAGCCGGCCCCGGCCCCGCTGCTGGAAACCGGTGGACACCACCGTCCCGTCGGGGCAGCCGGATGAAAACAGCCGGCGGGCATCCTCCATGGTGGAAACGGTCGCCTCCTTGAAGTACACGGGCGCCCCCCTCCAGGGGTTGGCGATCTCCAGGCGCTTCATTGAACTTTCCTGTTCCATCACGTTACAATATAGCGTAATATTCGACCCCGGGCATTACGGCTGCCGCCTGCGGGTCAAATGAGAAAAGAAGACGAAGCGGGGGATAACGTGGAAAAGGTGCAGGTATTTGCCGATTTGGAGGAGCTGTCCGAACAGGCGGCCCAGACTTTCGCCGCGGCGATCGAGGATGACCTGAGCGCCGGCAGGGACCCGATGGTGATTCTGGCAGGCGGGACCACGCCGCGAGGCTGCTATCAGAAGCTCGCCCGGTTGCTGCAATCGTTTCCCGAGGGCTGCCGGAGGATCCGCTGGTTTTTCGGTGATGAACGCTGGGTCGGCACGGATGGCAAAGAGAGCAATGAGGGAATGATCCGCGACCTTCTGCTCGCTCCATTGAACATACCGGAGGAGCACATCTTTTCCTGGCAGGCGGGAACGGGCTCCCCCATCGGGCGGGCACGCCAATACGAGCAGATCCTCAAACAGCAGTTCGAGACGGAGGGGAAATACGCGGACCTCCTGGTTCTGGGAATGGGGGAGGACGGACACACCGCCTCTCTTTTTCCGGACGGCTGGGCCATGCGCGGAGGAGCTCCGGATCCGACCCAGGACGCCCTGCCCATGAGTCCGGATCTCCCGGGCTTGACCGCCGCGGTGTATGCTCCGCGGGCACAGAGCTTCCGCCTGACCATGACCGTGGCCTTCCTCAAGCGTTCCCGCCGGGTCTTCTTCCTGGTGAGCGGTCAGAACAAGCGGCAGACCCTGTCCAGGGTTCTCAAAGGGGACGCCCAGCTTCCCGCATCGTGGATGAATCTCGATCAGACCCGCTTCCTCGTCACCCGGGATGCCGTGGATACCTCCCGCGTGTAGGATTTCGAAGATCAGCGGATGATCCCGCCTCCCAGAACCAGATCCCGGTCGTAGAACACGGCGGACTGCCCCGGCGTTACGATCCGGGGCGCCTGCAGCACCACCCGAAATCTTCCCTCCTCAGGCTCCACGGTGCAGGGGCTGTCGTCGATCTGGTAGCGGGTCTTCACGGTGCAGGAAAATGCATGCTGCGGCGCTTCGATGAACCAGTTGGCGCGGTCGATGGTGAAATCCGTGCATCGGGCCTGCTCAGCCCCGGCTACCACGAGCCGGTTCGCCTTCGCGTCGATGCGGGTGACGTACCAGGGCCCGTTGCCCAGACCCAGCCCTCTGCGCTGACCCACCGTGTAGTTGATCGTGCCCCTGTGTCTGCCCAGCACCCGGCCTTCCAGATCGATGATCTCCCCCGCACGCAGGAAATCGCTGCGCCCGGTCTGTTCGCGGATGAACTGCACGTAACTGTCATCCACGAAGCAGGCGTCCTGGCTCTCTCTGACCTGCGTGAAGGGCAGCTGCAGATCCGCGGCCATGGACAGAACCTCGGACTTGCGGTACTCCCCGAGGGGAAGAACCACGCTGGCCAGCATCCGCTTTTCGACCTGGTAGAGCATGTAGGACTGGTCCTTGAGCCGATCGATCCCTCTTGCGATGAACGGCCCGTCGGAGCTGTTCACGATCCGGGCGTAGTGCCCGGTTGCAAAAAGCAGTTCCTCCCTCTCCCCCAGCATCCGCCCGGCCCGGAGGGAAGATTCGAGGCGGCGGTAGAAGGCATCGAAACGGATGATCCGGTTGCAGAGCACGCAGGGATTCGGGGTCCTGCCGCTGAGATAGGTACGGATGAAGTCTCCGACCACCCGCTGCCGGAACTCGTCGAACAGCTCCTCCTGGACGTAGGGGATCCCGAGGCGCCGGCAGATATCCCTGGCGCGGTCCAGCACCTCCGCGGAGCAGCAGCGGGATTCCGGCCAGATCACGTGGCTGGCTCCGATCATCCGGGGATACTTATCCCTTAGGAGAACCGCCGCCACCGCCGAATCCACGCCCCCGCTCAGGGCAATCGCCAGAACCATGCCGATCAATGTACTGGAAAAACCCCGCCCGCGTCACCTTGAAACGGGGAAATCGAACGGGTTAAGCTCATCAACATGAAAGAGGTCCTGGACAAGATCAAGATCATCCCGATCTCGGAGATTCTCCTGCATGAAGGGGTCGTGGCCGAATGGACGGAGAAGCTCAAGCTGAATATCGACCATGACGGAATCATGAAGAACCCGATCATCGTCACCCGCTACGGGGGCTACTACATCGCCCTGGACGGCATGCACCGCCTGACCGCGCTGAGGGCCCTGGGATGCCGGGACATCGTGGTGTACGAGGTGGACTACGACGACCCGTCGATCGGCCTGTTCGGCTGGGACGCGCTGATCCTGGACGCCTGCCCGGTCCACGATTTCCTGGGCTCTTTCGCCCGGCGGGAAAACCTTTTCCTGGCCACTCACGATGATTTCCCCGGCGCCATGGAGAACATCCGCTCTCATCGCTCCTGCTTCGCCCTCCTCACCAGAGAGCAGCAGGTCTATGAAATGAAGCTGCCGGAAGAGCGCCACGACCTGGACCCGCTCATCCGCAACCTCAAGGATTTCGAGGCGGATCTGGACCGGCGGAACCTGCGGATCATCTACGTGGCGGACGACCAGTCGGAGCGCACGTTCCAGCAGCATCGCAGCGCCTTCAGCCTGTTCAAGCGTCCCTTTTTCACCAAGGAAGAGGTGGTGCTGCGGACGATCGAGGGGAAGATCCTGCCGAGGAAAAGCACCCGCCACCTCTTTCCCCTGCGGCCGCTGCGCATCGACATCGATTTCATCCTGCTGAAGGAGGAGATCGACCTGGCCACGAAGAACCAGCTGCTCCAATCCCGGATCACCTGGTGCCTGGAGAACAACATGGTGCGCTACTATCCCGAATCCGTCCTGGTGCTGTCCGATTGACCGCCGCGGAGCCGAAGGCAGAGAGATGCTGAAGAAACTGCGCCGCTACTTGCGGCGAGCAGCCCGCAGGCCACTGCTGCTCATCTTCTCCTCCGCCCTGTTCTGCCTGGCCCTGCCGTGCCCGCCGGAGCTGGGAGCGGAGGGTGGTGGCGGGCGGACGGATCGCCTTTCCTTCGGCGTCGCGGATTTACGCCGGTACTTTGCCTGGGGCTGGAATCTTATTCCCACGGGGATCGACGTAACCGTCGGCTGGAAGATGCCGCCGTGGTTCACCGGGGTGGACACGATCCTGCAGACCACGGTCGGCGGCGGATACGAGGGATTCGGAACCTTCCGGGCTCCCGACTACACTCCCAACCAGCCGGCGGTGCCGCCGCAGACCGTTGCCGATCCCAGCGGCAGCCTGGAGTTCAACAGCCCCAACTTCCAGTGGCAGGCGGGGATCCGCCAGGGAATCCTCTGGAACGCGGAGGAGGATCGCAACCTCCTGGAGCTGTTTCTCTTCTACCGCGGCCGCTGTGACCGCTACCTGGGCGGGCGGCACTACTGGGGAAGCGGCGACAGCGAGATCGCAGCCATCGAATCGACTCATGAGGACTGGCAGCGGGACTTCGAGCTCAACGGGGGCAGCGACGCCTACGGGATCTTCGGCACGTCCCTGTTCACGGGTCTGGCCTACGACGCCCGGCACTTCGACGGGCGCAGCAAGGCCTGTGACGGCATCTACGCCGAGGGATCCTTCGAGCTCAGTCCGTACTTCCCCTCGGTTATGGGTGCCAGCGATTTCTGGCGCGTGAACCTCACGGCGAAGGTTTTCAAGACCCTGTACGAAGCCCGACCGGAGGCGGAGAGCAACTGGTTCACCGTCTACGCGGGCAGCTGCTTTGCCGTGGACTACGCGGATGCCCGCAGGCAGATGCCCCTCTACGTGATGCAGACACTGGGGGGCTCGGAGCTTCGAAAAGGACTGGCCGGCGCGGTACGGGGCTTCGAGGACTTCTCCTGGGATACGCAGCTGAAGATCGTCCAGAACCTGGAGGTCCGCTTCAACCTGCCGGTGATCTGCTCGATCCGGAGCAGGGACATTCTCCCCGGCCTGGTCATCTACTTCGATCTGGGCTACGGGGCCGGCTACTGGAACGATCCCGCGGACACGGAGGGCGGATTCCTGGGTTCGACGGGCGCGGGAGTGTTCGTCGGCATGCTCGATTTCCTCTACACCCACCTGTACTTCCAGGTGCCCCTGATCGGCCGGAGGATCGACGGGGCGGCGTTCGCGGTGGACCTGGACCTGGGGATGCATTTCTAGGCGCTGGAATGCTCATGAGCGGGTGTTTCGCCCGCAAAATCAGCCGGGGATCCGGCACAAAAGGGCGGCGATTTGCTTGACGAGAGGCGGCGCCTCGCTTATCGTTGTCAATGAAGAAATAATAACTCTCTTATACAAAGGAGGAGCAATATGCTCAAAAAAGTTGTGCTGTTCATGACCCTGCTTCTGGTCGCCTGCCTGGCGGTGTGGGCCGGGGCGGCCAAAGAAGAGGCTCTGGGATCGGAGGAAAACCCGATCATCTGGGCCTTCGTACCTTCGGGTGAGATGGAGCGGGTGGCCGCCGGCGCCCAGAGCGTTGCGGATCTGCTCCATGAGAAAACCGGGCTGTACTTCGATACCATGGTGGCTACGGAGTACGCGGGGGTCATCGAAGCCCTGCGCAGCGACCCGCCGACGGCCCACATGGCCTCCCTGGCCACCTTCGCCTACGTCATGGCCGCGGACATGGGCGTAGTGGAGGCCGAGCTGGTGTCCTCCCGTTTCGGGAACGCCTTCTACAACGGCCAGATCATCGCTCGTGCCGACAGCGGGGTGACAAAGCTCGCCGACCTGAAGGGCAAAACCTTCGCACGCCCGGATCCCCTGTCCACCAGCGGCTGGATCATTCCCATGATCACCCTCAAGGCGGCCGGAGTGGATCCGGAAAGGGATATCAAGGTTGTGGATGCCGGAAGTCATGACGCAGTGGTGGCTGCGGTGTACAACGGCGAGGTCGACGGCGGAGCCTGCTACGTGGACGCCCGTACCCGCATCGAGAAGGATCATCCCGACGTCATGGAGAAGGTGGCGGTGATCGAAGTTTCGGTGAACATTCCCAACGACGGAGTGCAGTTCCATCC
>JAFGQJ010000347.1 GCA_016935715.1 Spirochaetales bacterium | reverse complement strand
GCCCCTGGACGCAGCGGCCCTGTTCCGGCCGGTGCGCACCATGACGGCCACGATCGCGGCCGAGATGGGCGAGGTGGCCCGGGGCGGTGACCACCCGTCTGGTGGTGCAGCGGTTGGGTTTCCTGGCTCTCGGCCTGGCGGCGCTGATCGTGATCGCGCCGATCTTGGTCGTGATTGGGGGGATCGTCGTGCGCGGGATTGGCGCCGTCAGTTGGGAGTTTCTCTCCGCCGTACCCCGGGCAGGAATGACGGAGGGCGGAATCCTGCCGGCCATCGTGGGCACACTGCTGCTCACCCTGGGGACGGCCGTCGCTGCCGTGCCTGTCGGGATCGGAGGGGCCGTCTACCTGGCGGAGTATGCCCGTGACAACGTCTTCAGCCGCATCATCCGTCTGGCCATCGTCAATCTGGCGGGCATTCCCTCCATCGTCTTCGGCCTGTTCGGTCTGGGCATGTTCGTGCTGTTCCTGCGCTTCGGCACCTCGATTCTGGCCGGCTCCCTCACTCTGGGAATCATGACCCTGCCGGTGGTGATCTCGACCTCGGAAGAGGCTCTGCGTGCGGTTCCCACCGAGTTCCGCACCGTGGCGGCCAGCCTGGGCGGCACCCGTTGGCAGGGAATACGCACGGTCGTGTTGCCGCAGGCCCTGCCGGGCATCGTAACCGGCGTGCTCCTGGGCTTGCTGCGTGCCGCGGGGGAGACCGCGCCGATTCTGTTCACCGTGGCGGCCTTCTACCTGCCCCGGCTACCGCGCTCGATCTTCGACCAGACCATGGCGTTACCCTACCACCTGTACGTGATCAGCACTCAGGTTCCGGGCATGCCGGCCGACGTGCAGAACGGCACCGCCTTCGTGCTGCTAGCCCTGGTGCTGTTGATGAACTTCGCGGCCACCTGGATTCGCCGCCGCTTCCGCCGTCGGAGGAGCTGGTGAGCGCCGCCAAGGTCAGCATCCGGGATTTGAGCTTCTCCTACGCCGGGTCTCAGGAACCGGCGCTGAAAAGGGTGAGCCTGGATCTGCTGGAGAAGGCCGTCACGGTGCTTTTCGGGCCGGCCGGGGCGGGGAAAACCACCCTGCTGCGCCTGATCAACCGTCTGAACGACCTGGTGGAAGGCACTCGCCGCAGCGGCCAGGTCCTGCTGGATGGCCAGGACGTCTACGGCGTGGGCGTGGACGTGACCCGGCTGCGGCGCCGGGTCGGCATGGTGTTCGCCCTGCCCCTTCCGCTGCCCGGCACCATTCGGGACAACGTGGTGTACGGGCCGCGGCTGGCGGGGACCCGGGACCACCGCCGCCTGGAGCAGATCACCGAGCGCAGCCTCCGTCAGGCGGCGCTGTGGGAGGAGGTCAAGGACCGTCTGGACGCCTCGGCATACAGCCTGTCCGGCGGGCAGCAGCAGCGTCTGTGCATCGCCCGCAGCCTTTCCCTGGAGCCGGAGGTGATGCTGCTTGACGAGCCCACCTCCGGACTGGACCCGATCTCGACGGCCAAGGTCGAGGAGTCCCTGTTGGCCCTCAAGGAATCCTTCACGATCGTGATCGTGCCGCACAGCGTGCAGCAGGCGGCGCGCATCGCCGACCAGGCCGGCTTCTTTTTGAGCGGAGAGTTGGTCGAGATCGGCGAGGGGCGCGCGCTGTTCACCGCCCCGCGCGACAAGCGCACGGAAGACTACGTCACCGGAAGGTTCGGCTGAGACGCGATGGAGCAGCAGCCGGGAGTGAAATTCGAAGTCCAGGACGTGAACGTGCACTACGGGCAGCGCCTGGCGCTGCGGGACGTCTCGGTGCAGATCCCGGAGAAGAAGATCACGGCCCTCATCGGCCCCTCGGGCTGCGGGAAGTCGACCTTCCTGCGCTGTCTCGACCGCATGAACGACACGATCTCCGGGGCGAGAGTGCACGGGCGCATCCTGCTGGACGGAACCGACATCCTGGGACCGGCCGTCGACGTGGTGGAGCTGCGCCGCCGGGTGGGCATGGTGTTCCAGCGGCCCAACCCCTTCCCGCAGACCATCTTCGACAACGTGGCCTTCGGCCCGCGGGTGCTGGGCCTGGCCTCGGGGCAGCGCCTGGCCGAACTGGTGGAGGAGAACCTCTGCTCCGCCGACCTGTGGGATGAGGTGAAGAACGACCTGAGCCAGAACGCCCTGGGCCTGTCGCTGGGCCAGCAGCAGCGCCTGTGCATCGCCCGGGCCATCGCCGTGGCCCCGGAGGTCATCCTGATGGACGAGCCCTGTTCCGCGCTGGACCCGATCTCCACATTGCGGGTGGAGGAGCTGATGCGCACCCTGGCGACGCGCTACACCATCGTGATCGTGACGCACAACATGCAGCAGGCCGCGCGAGCCTCGGACTTCACCGGCTTCTTCTGGATCGGGGAGGAGTGCGCCGGGCTGCTGGCCGAGTACGGCGCCACCTCGCGGGTGTTCACCCGCCCCCGTGACCGGCGCACGGAAGACTACATCACGGGCCGCTTCGGTTAACGGCCTTTTGGAGGGGAGAGTATGGCAAGGAACAGGTTCGAGCAGGACATGCGGCGCCTGGTCAAACGAGTATCGGAACTGGGAGGAATGGCCGAGGCCGCCCTGGCCGATTCGGTGAGAGCGCTCAAGGCCCGGGACCTGGAAAAAGCCCGTGCGCTGATCCAAGCCGACCAGCGGATCAACGAGCTGCGCTTCGAGCTGGAGCAAGAGGTGATCCTGCTGATCGCCACCCAGCAGCCGGTGGCCAGCGATCTGAGGGCCCTGGCGGCGGCGCTGGAAATCGCCACCGAGCTGGAGCGCATCGCGGACTACGCCAAGGGCATCGCCACGATCACCGTGAACATCGGAGCCGGGCCGCACCTGGAGCCGCCACCGGACCTGACGCGCATGGCCTGGCTGGCCGGCGGCATGCTGCGCCGTGCCCTGCGGGCCTACCTCGATGGAGATGCGCTTGCAGCCCGCGCCATCCCGGAGGAAGACGACCTGGTGGACGAGCTGTACGAGGAGATTTACCGGCAGCTGGTTGCTCACCTGTTGAAGGATCCCAAGGCCATCGACGAGGCCCTGCGCCTGACCTGGGTCGCCCACAACCTGGAACGGGTGGCCGACCGAGTGGGCAATATCTGCGAGCGGGTGGTATTCTGGCTGACCGGGAGCACGGAGGAGATGACCGACGACTCCGGCCCGCAGCGGCCCTAGGAGTCTGTCGGCCTTAGGCAGCGGCCCTAGCCCGGCGGCAGGGCGAAACGGCCAGCCGTATCGCTTCCTCATCAAGACTTTTTCCGGCCGCCGAACGACCAATCCGGCCACTGTATTTACGGCAAGCATGCTC
>JAFGQJ010000062.1 GCA_016935715.1 Spirochaetales bacterium | reverse complement strand
GCTGCAGCAACGGAGGTCACGGGCGCCGGACGGCTGCTACAGCCGACGGCCGCGGCGCAGGGGAGCCGCAGCGCGGATTTCGGGGGGGCGGATTTGAACGTCGGGCGAATTTCAGGTATATTTTTCACAGGATCCTGTGTATTTTTTACCTGTCCTGGAGGAGGATTTTGATCAGGCGAGTGTCAGGGATCGGCAGCCTCAGCCCGCTGCGTAGCCAGGACACCCGTGCGGAGCGGTTGAAGCAGCACCTGAACAGGAACGACAGGATCGAGTTTCGCTACCGCAGCGGGAGACTGACCGGGAGAGTGGTGGACATGCGCGAACGTGCGGTCATCGTCACCTTCGAGCAGGAGGGGCGGGAGATCACCCGGCCGGTAAGCTACGGCAGCATCCTCAAAATTCTGAACCGCTGAAGGCGCCCGATAAACTGTCCGAGAAAGGGATAAACCGGCAATGGCGGCTGAAAGGGACAGGTTCGACAACATCGTGGGCAGGAGCCCGGCAATCCGCCGGGTGTTCCGCCAGATCCGGCAGATCAGCCGCTACGACGTGCTGGTTCTCATCACCGGGGAAAGCGGGACGGGAAAGGATCTGGTTGCCGATGCCATCCACAGGCACAGCCCCCGTGCCCAGGGCCCCTACTACCCGGTGAACATGGGAGCCATCCCCAAGGATCTCATAGCCAGTACCCTGTTCGGCCACGAAAAGGGCGCCTTCACCGGTGCGGGCGAGGCCAGAGCGGGAATGTTCGAGAGCGCCCACGGCGGTACCCTGTTTCTCGATGAGATCAGCACGATGGACGAGCTCACCCAGGTCAGCCTGCTGCGGGTGATCGAAACCGGCAAATACCAGCGTGTCGGGGGCACGAAATTCCTGCAATCCGACGCCCGTATCATCGCCGCCACCAATGTCGATCTGGAACGCATGGCCAGGGAGGGAAGCTTCCGGGCGGATCTGTACCACCGGCTCAACGTGTTTCACATATCCCTTCCCCCGCTTCGCAAGCGGGGCAAAGATGTCCTGCTGCTGACCCGGGAGTTTCTCAGGCGCTACAGCGAAGAGTTCGGTAAGAACGTCACCGGAATCTCTGCAGAGGCGCAGAAGCTGATCGGTTCCTATCTGTGGCCCGGGAATGTCCGGGAACTGGAAAACGTGGTCATGCGGGCGGTAATCACCGCGGATGGTGATACCCTGACCCCCGATCTGCTCAAGAGCGAGGTCCAGAGCTCGGATCTCCAGCCGGGGACCGTGGTGCTGGAGGTGGGCACCACCCTGGAGGAAGCCGAAAAACAGCTGATCACCAGGACCCTGGAGGAAGTAGACGGCAACAAGGGAGAGGCGGCCAGGCTCCTGGGAATCAGCCGAAAAGGGATCTACAACAAGGTCAAAAAGTACGGCATCGGCGGGTAGTCGCTCTCCTTTCCTCGACCATATCCACAGTCTCACCCAATCTGGCATTCAACTTGCATGTTGATCCGTAGAGGATGAATATCGAGGAGAAGTACCGAGGGAAAGCATCATGAACAGGAGCGTGAAGCATCTCCAGGCGTACACCCTGGTGGCACGGGACGGTGAGCTGGGGTCGGTGGAGGAGATGTACTTCGACGATGAAAAATGGACGATCCGCTACATCATCGCCAATCTCGAGGAGGTGCCGGACAAAGAGTGGGCCGCGGTCTCACCGGTATCGGTGGAGGGCGTGGATTGGAAAAACGGGACGATCATGGTCGATCTATCACGGGAGGATGTGGCCGGCAGCCCGGAGTTGGATCTGGAGGAACCAATGGGACGGGAAAAGGAACGGCAGCTGAACCGCTACTACCGGATTCCCGTCTACTGGAACGGTGTCGGCCTTTGGGGCAATCACGTGTACCCGGGACTGCTGGCCGAGGAGTCCGTCGCTGCGGAGGAGGACGGGAGCGACCGGGAAACCCGCGTCCACGGTACCAGGGAGGCTTTCGGATACACGATAGAGGCCACCGACGGAGAGATCGGCCGGGTGGACGATCTGGTCGTGGAAGAGCGAACCTGGGAAATCCAGTTTCTGGTCATCGACACCGGGAACTGGCTATCCGGCAGGAAGGTGATCGTGGACACCCACTGGATCGACCAGGTGAACTGGCAGGACGGCAGGGTGGCTGTCAGCCTGCCGCGAAACGCGATAAGGAGCGCAACGGCGATATGAAACCCGCAGGAGCACCGATGGAAGTACTGTCCATCGACGACCTCAAGCGTCTCAGCGATCTCAGGGAGGGGGCGTGCATTTCTCTGTTCATGCCCACGGTGCGTGCCGGCAACGAGGTGCGGCAAAACCGGATTCGTTTCAAGAACCTGATGCACCGGGTCGAAGAGATGCTGGCCTCTGAAGGAATGAAGAAGCGCGAGGTGGAGCGCTACCTGCAGCCGGCAGCCCGCATCGAGCATGACCGCATCTTCTGGCAGCAGCAGCTGGACGGCCTGGCCGTGTTTCGCACCTCCCGCCGGTTTCGCTATTATCGTCTTCCCCTCAGCCTGGAAGAGCTTGCCGTGGTAAGCGGCCGGCTGCACGTGAAGCCTCTCTTGCCGCTGTTCAGCGGCAACGGCCGCTTCTATCTTCTTACCCTGTCCCAAAAACAGGTGCGCCTGTTCCTGGGAACCCACTACAGCGTCAACGAGGTCCGGCTGCGGCGGGTGCCCCGGGGACTGGCGGAGGCCATGAAGTACGAAGAGGTGGAAAGACAGCTGCAGTACCACAGTGGAACCGGAGCTGCGGAGAAAGGCGGCCGGAGGGCTGCGGTATATCACGGCCAGGGTGCGGGCAAGGCCGAGGTCAAAGATCAGATCCTGCGCTACTTCCGCAGAGTCGACAAGGCTGTGCACGGGGTGCTCCGCAGAGAGCAGGCGCCCCTTGTTCTGGTCGGGTTGGAGTACCTGTTTCCCATCTACCGGCAGGCCAACACCTATCCCCATCTGCTGGAGGCGGGGGTCGACACCAACGCCGATGAGCTCGGCGCGGTCGAGCTGCACGAAAAGAGCTGGGCGGTCGTGGCACCCCACTTCCGCGAGGCCCAGGAGCAGGCGGCCCGGCGCTTCGCCGAGCTGGCCGCAAGCGGGCGGGCTTCGGACAGCCTGGAGGAAATCGTACCGGCCGCAGTGGATCAGCGCATCGATTCGCTGTTCGTGCCCAGGGAAGGGCATGTCTGGGGCAGGTTCGATGGAAAAAAACGGAAGGTCACCGTCGACGACGAATCCCTGCCGGAGAACGAGGATCTTCTGGACCTGTCGGCGGTCCATACCCTCGATGGGGGCGGCACGATTTATTCGGTGGACCGATCCGAGATGCCGGGCAAGGGGCCCGGTGCCGCAATTTTTCGATACTGAGGCAGCCGG
>JAFGQJ010000061.1 GCA_016935715.1 Spirochaetales bacterium | reverse complement strand
TTCCTGGAAAGCGCCGCCCTGACCAACGGCGAGCTGTTGAACTTCGAGAACGTCGCCAGAGATTGTGCCGTTCCTCCGAGGACCGTGCGGGAATATTTTTATATCCTGGAAGATACGCTGATTGGCACGATGGTCCGGCCGTTTCGAAGGACGGGCAAACGAAAGTCCGTGAGCAGCGCCAAGTTCTATTTCTTCGACGTGGGTGTCGGAAACGTGCTGGCCAAAAGGCGGAACGTCGTACCCAGATCCGGGAGCTACGGGAAGGTGTTGGAGCATTTCGTTTTTACGGAGCTGCGGGCCTGCCTTTCATATACGAATGATCCACGGGAGCTTGCATTCTTCCGTACGACCGGCGGGCAGGAAGTCGACTTCATCGTGGGAGACGATCTGGCAGTAGAGGTCAAGGCCAGCGGCAATGTTACGGACCGGGACCTGCGCGGTCTGCAATTCCTTCGCGAGGAGATGCCGGTGAGACACAAGGTCGTAGTCAGTACCGAGCGGGCTCCCCGCCGCATTGGCGATATCGACATCCTTCCCGTCTCGACCTTTCTTGAACGTCTGTGGCAGGGAGAGTACTCGGCTATCTAATCGGGGCTGTGGAGCACGGGAGCAAAATGCGCCCTACTTTTTCAGCCGCCCGGATTCCACCAGCTCGAGAAAGGCGGCCACCACCTCCGGATCGAACAGCTTCCCCGCTCCATCGCGGATCAGGGCAACCGCATCCTTCAAGCTCATGCGCTTTCGCTGCGGCCGGTCCCGGGTGAGGGCGTCGAATACGTCGGCCACGGCGATGATGCGGCTGGCCATGGGGATATCCCCGCCGGTCAGGTGCTCCGGATACCCCGATCCGTCGAAGCGCTCGTGGTGGTACAGCACGTGGGGCACCGCCTGCTCCAGGAAGGTGATGTCCTGGATCATCCGCTTTCCCTTGAGGGGGTGCTCCTGGACTTTGGCCATCTCATCCCGTTCCAGCGGCGCCGGCTTCTGGAGGATGGCATCGGGGATGCCGATCTTGCCGATGTCGTGCAGCAGAGACCCTATCTGCAGGTTGAACATCTCCTCCTCCCCCAGGGCCATCTGCCCGCCGATCAGCTTCGCGATCGCCGCCACCCGGTCGGTGTGGCCCACGGAAAAGGTGTCCCGCTCCTCGATGGCGTGCACCACGGTGCTTACCGTGTCCATGTAGGCCTTGGCCAGCTGACGGTTCTTCCTCTGCAGGTAGGAGATCAGCAGGGCCCCGGTATCCCGCAGCCTGGAGCTCAGCTCCTTCATGATGGTGAAGGCCAGCACCGGGGCGGTGTACAGCAGGGTTTCGAAATCCTTGCGGGAGATCTCCAGCACCGTGGTCGCCTCCAGCGCCCGGGCGGTTGCCGAGCGCGGCCCCTCGTCCAGGATGGCCATCTCCCCGAAGAACTCGCCGTCGCTGTGCACCCCCAGGACGAACTGCTCTCCGTCCTCGAACTTCTTGGTGATCTCGATCTTGCCGCGGACGATGACGAAGAAGCGCTCAGCCGCCGTGTTCTCCTCGATGATCACCTCGCCCTTGTCGTAGCGGCGTTCCACGGTGATCTGGTCGATCTGGTGCAGGTCATACTCGGACATTTCCGAGAAGGGGGAGATTCGCTTGAGCTTGTGAATTTTCGAGGCCTTCGTTGCCTGCCCTCCTCCCGCGGCCGCGGCGGCCGGGATTGCGGTTCGCCTTCCGCGGCCGTCTTCCCGCGGTCGAGCGCAGAAATATAAGCGCTGCGCTAATATAGTATAGAAAAGGGTCAGGGCGCGTGCAAGTGCCTGGATTCTGTCTGGCTTCTTTCCGGCTTCTGATATGCTCACTGTTATGTTTACTTATCATACCTGTTGAAACAGCGGGGTGAATCGGGTATGATTCCCGCATGCCGCTTGATGCCATGGCGTGCCGCGGCGTGCCGAGGCGTTCCCACGGGGCCGGGGGAGCGGGCATACACTACTGAAAACAGGATCGGAGAGGACTATGAAACCGAGTTTCACCGTGCATCGAACACCGTCGTTCCGCGTTCTCGGCGACGATCAGCTGGATCAAATACACTTGTCCGTGCTGGAGGTCCTGGAGCGCACCGGGATCGTGGTTCAGCACGAGGAGGCGGCGCAGCTGCTGAAGAAGGCCGGCTGCCGCTTCGACGGCAGCCTGGCCCGCTATCCGGGCAAGCTCGTCGAACGCTGCATCGACAGCGCGCCCTCGCGCATCATCATGTACGACCGGAACAAACAGCCGGCCATGCACCTGGAGAGCACCCGGATCCACTTCGGGATGGGCTCCGACACGGTGTACGCCTACGATCCGGAAACGGGAGAGATGAAAAAATCCGAGGCACGGGATGTGGCCAATGCGGCGCGCGTGGCCGACGCCTGCCCGAACATCGACTACCTGATGTCCCTGGGGATCGTGCACGACGTGTCCCAGACGGTGAACGACCTGGTGCAGTTCCAGCAGATGGCGGAGAACTCCACCAAACCGATCTGCTTCACTGCGCACCATCGCAGGAATCTCCAGGCCATCATCGACATGGCCTCGGCGGTGGCCGGCAGCCTGGAAGCGCTCCAGGCGGCGCCGTTCATCATCCACTACTCCGAGCCCAACAGCCCGCTGATGCTGACCGAGCCCGCCCTGGACAAGTTGCTGCTCTGCTCCGAGCTCAGCATCCCCCTGCTGTTCACCCCGGGAAGCATGACCGGCGGCACCGCTCCGGCGACCCGGGCAGGCGCCCTGGTGATATCCGTGGCCGAGTCCCTGGCCGGGCTGGTCGTGCATCAGCTGAAAAACCCGGGTGCTCCGATCATCCCGGGAGGCAACAGCATGGTCATGGACCTGATGACCACGATCTGCTCCTACGGAGCACCGGAGTTTCACCTGGTGATCGCCGGCTACTCCGAGCTGTTTCACCGCTACAGGCTCCCCGTCTGGGGGTTCGCCGGATGCTCCGATTCCCACCTTCTGGACGAGCAGGCGGCGATCGAAGCGACCTTCTCCATCATGATGAACGCCATGGCCGGGACCAACCTGATCCACGACGTCGGCTATCTCAGCAGCGGGCTGACCGGCTCCTGCGAGCTGATCGCGATGTCCGATGAGATCATCGGCATGGTCAAGCGTATGCTCCGCGGCATTCCGGTGGATGAGGAAACCCTGGCAACGGACGTGATCCACCGGGTCGGCCCGGGAGGCCACTTCCTGATGGACGACCACACCCTGCGGCACATGCACTCCGAGTTCTGGCGCCCAGGTCTGCTCAACCGGGATCCGCTGGAGATCTGGCAGAACAAGGGTGCCAGGCCCCTCAGGGAACGCCTGAACGAGCGGGTGCGGGAGATCCTGGCCCAGCCCGGCGCCGAGCCGCTTCCCAAGGAAGCAAGTGAGCTGATGGCCCGGATCATCGAGGAGGTCCGCAAGCGCGCTGGCTAATGGGGCGGAGCAGTCAGGGGCGGGGAAAACGGGGGTGCGAACCGTTCAGAAAAGTGGCAAGATTTGCAGCCTGACTTCAGATTTTGCCCTTTCTCTCTATAGGAAAAACCGGTAAAATTTGAGGTAAAATAGAAGATTTTGCCCGAATTCTGAACGCTCTCGCACCTTCTCCCCCATACCCTCCCGAATCGTACTCTCCCGGGCGGGCGCTCTAGGCACTCAGACGTAGACGAAGGGGATCAGGTCCTTCTCGGTGGTCCGCAGCTTGGCACTGTCGAAGCTCTTCTTCAGCTCCTCCCCCAGCGTTTCGGCTTCCTCGAGGTAGCTGTCGTACAGGGCCTTGAGGCCTTTTTCATTCCTTGGGGCCTCTGCCCTATCCTCTCGCCCGGCCCCGCCGCCTTCGCCCGCAAACCCGGACAGAGCATGCTCCAGGCCGAATTCAACTGCAGGGGGCCGGTGGCTGCGGTGGCGCCAGCTGCCGGTATGGATGTCGAACCGGTACAGGGGCAGGAAGTACTTGCCGTATCTGCAGATCATGCAGATGGCCTCCATGATGAACTCGTAGTCCGTGTCGGTCATCAGGTAGTGGAAGTTGATTCGCGCCCACCCCGGTTTGAGACCGACCAGGCCGTGCATCAGGCGGTCCTTGAACTTGAGGGATTTCTGCCCGTCGATGTGCAGCACCCGGTGCCCGTAGGGACCGGCGCAGGAGCAGCCCGCCCGGCTCTGGATGCCGAACAGGTCGTTGAGCAGGATGGTGACGAAGCGGGGATGGAGGTAGGAGTCATCCACCCGGATGTTGAAGGAGAAGATGGGGATTCGCTTGTCCGGATCCCGGTTTCCCATGATCTCGATCGGGGAGCAGATGTTGAGCTTGTCCAGCGTCCTGTGGATCAGCT
>JAFGQJ010000346.1 GCA_016935715.1 Spirochaetales bacterium | reverse complement strand
GGCAGCGCCTCCGCCGCATCCACGTCTGCGCTGCAGTCAAGCGATTCATCGCCGACATCGCAGCGCAGACGCGAACCAGCAGCCACCTGAAGCTGGGTATGAGCCCACGGGCTTCGCAGCACCTCATGCTGGCCGCCCAGGGGGAAGCCTTTTATAAGGGCAGGGATTTCGTGATCCCGGAAGACGTGCTGGAGCTGGCGCCCGCCGTGCTGGCCCACCGCCTGATCCTCTCTGCGGAAGCCCGGATGGAGGGCATCGATCCCCGGACAATCGTCGGCCGCGTGCTCGGTCAGGTGAAGGTCCCCACCGGTTTGGATGAAAGCTGAGCTTCCCGTCACCGCCCGCATCGACCGCATCGGCCCGTACTCCCTCGCCCTGATTCTCGTCTATCTGGCGGGCAGTTACGTGGCTCCCTTCTTTCTGTTCCTGTTCATCCTGCTGCTGTTCCTGCCGATCCTCTCGCTCGCCTACCTGCTGCTGACCTTCTTCCGCCTCAAGTACTACCAGGAGTTCAGCACCGAACATCCGGTCAAGGGTGAATCCGTGGGATACCGCCTGATCCTGGCCAATGAAACCCTGCTGCCGCTGCACCACCTGACCGTGGTCTTCAAGACGATCCACCCCTTCATGGAGGAGGTGCTTCCGCCTTTCACCACTTATATCCGCTCCAGGAGCCGGCTCGAGCTGCCCTACCAGATCCGCTGTCCCTTTCGCGGAATCTACACCGTGGGCCTGGAATACCTTGCCGGAGAAGATCCCCTCCATTTCTTCGTGTTCCGCCGCAGGGTCTGGTTCAGAACCTTCTACGTCTATCCCCGCATCCTTGCCCTGCGCGCCTTCTCTACGGGGACGGAGCGCAGCGAACGTCTGGCCCAGGGTTCCTCCACCGGCTCGGTCCCGGACTTCTCCCTGTTCAACCAGCTGCGTTCGTATCGCTACGGTGAGTCGCTTCGCCACGTAGCCTGGAAGAAGTTCGCCTCCACGGGCACGCCGTTTTTGAAAAGCTACGACACCTCCGCCGAACCCGGCCTCACGATCTACCTGGACCTGAGGCAGGGCAAACACACCGGGATGAAGGCTTTGGAGACGGAGGATGTATCGCTCGATACCCTGGTCGCCCTGGTCAAGTACTACCTCGACCACGAGGTGCCGGTAACGGTGCGCGCTCCGGGCAGAACCGTATACACCTTCCGGGGCTCCGGCCCGTCCGTCTTCGGGCCTTTCTACCTCTCGACCATGGAACTGATCTTTCAGCCCACCATCTCGCCTGCGGCGCTGTATCGTCTGGACAGGCAGACGCATGGATACGAGAGCAACTCCGCGATCATCATCTCCCATCTGTTCGATCCGCAGGTCTTTTCCACGGTGGAGGAATCCCTGAACGGGGACGCTTCCGTGGCGCTGATCCTGAACCGCAGCGGATACTCCCCTGAAGAGCGGAGAACCGTCGTTCCCTATCTCTATTCCTTGAGCGAACGGGGAGCCGGCATCCGCTTCGTGGACGGGCCGGAGGGGATCGAAGAAAGCCTGGAACGGGGCGTCTTGAGCTATGAGAGATAGGCTTCCGATCTGGGCTCGGATCATCGTTGCCTCGGCAGCTGCGGTGCTGCTTCCCGGCATCCTGAAGATCCTCCTGGACGCCGATCTGTCCTGGACTTTGCTGCTGATCCTCGTCCTGGGCGCGGTCGCTCTGTCGGTCCCGTCCCACCTGTTGCGTGGAACGCAGGCTCGCCTCTTTCGCCTCCTGCCGGCTCTGTATACGGCGGTCTTCGCCGCCGTCGTCCTCACCGGCATTCTGATTACCCCCTACTCGGCATACGCCATCTGGTTTGAAACCGTCAGCGACGGCGAGCCCCGCGGGGTCGTTTCCGTCCTGATGGTGCTCGTGGCCGCCCTGTTCTCCTCCGCCCTGGCCCGCAGGTTCCTGCATCCGCAGATCCTGCTCCCCCTATACAGCCAGATGTTGATTGCGGCCGGGCTTGCGGCGCTCATCTACCAGACCCCCAACCTTTACCTCCTGCTCCTGTGCCTGCTTGCCCTGGGTTCGCTGGTATTCACCCTGCGTTTCGTCCGGCCGGGCAATCGCCTTCGGAACCTGGCGACCTTCCTGGGAATCTTTCTGGCTCTGGCAGCCGCATCCAGGCTTCCGCTGCTGTTCGCCGGACCCCGCGGCAGCCGCATCGTCGACGAGCAGCTGCATCCCGGACTGCGCGAGACCGTAGTCACCCTGTTGCCCCGCTTTCCCCTGCTGTACGGGATCCCCGGCTTCGGTTACGGCTTCGAGACCAGGCGCCTGGGTGCAAGGCCGATCCTCTCCGAGGCGCCGATATTCGAGGTTCGGGGACGACCCGGGCAGCTTCTCTACCTGCGCACCGCCTCCTACGCTGCATACGACGGCCGATCCTGGAGCAAGCCCGGAAGCGCCGACCGGGTCTTCCCAGAAGCCGCAGCTGATTCGGCAAAACCCGATTCCGGCCCGCCGGAGCGGGTCGCCACTCGCAAGGAGCGGATCACCCCGCTGGGCCCGGGCGACATCTCGCCCTCCTGGACTCGAATCACTCTGCTTGCCGAGTACTACGACCTGGTTCCCTTCACGTTGGACACCCGCTCGATCCACCTGCCTCCGGAACAGGTCCAGGGAATCGAGGGAAGCTTCGAGAAGGGCTACCAGCTTGCCGATCCCCTGCGCTCCGGCCAGAGCATCTACCTCGAGCTCGGGCGCACGCAGGCGGACGGCGAAGCCCTGACCGCGGCTTTGGCGGGGAAGGAAGCGGAGCCGTACCTCCGGCTACCCGATGGAATCACTCCCGAGACCAGGGAGCTGGCGGCCGGGCTCGCGGACCCGGGCGGTGACACCCGGACGACCCTGCGAACCATAGAGAGGTATCTGGCCCGGAACTACACCTACAACCTCGAGGCCGGGCGGACTCCGGCGGGAGCGGATTTCGTCGACACATTCCTGTTCGAAAGCAGAGAGGGCTACTGCGTTCACTTCGCCTCCGCCTTCACCCTCCTGGCCCGTCTGAACGGAATTCCCGCCCGCTACGCGACGGGCTTCCTGGTAACCTTGCCTGACGGATCCGTTCCCTTCGACCCGGCGCGGGAACCGGGCCGCGGCACCGTGTCGGGATTATCCTCCCATGCCTGGCCGGAGGTGTGGCTGGAGGGCAGGGGCTGGACCGCCTGGGAAGCAACTACCGCGGTCAACCCCTCCTACTACGAGCAGTACGGCGAAGACTGGCTGTACGAGTACGGACTGGTCGAAAACCGGCTGACCAACCGGCAGCTGCTCGCCATCCTGGGACGAAGACCCGTTTC
>JAFGQJ010000345.1 GCA_016935715.1 Spirochaetales bacterium | reverse complement strand
GTTTCGATCTTGATCTGAGTATCGAAGTTACAGCCCGGGTGACGGCAGCGAACCGAAAAGACACCATCCTTCAATTTGAATGCCATCTTTGACCTCCCGACCTATGAATCATTCTATTACTTTGGCGGAGTTCAGGAAAGGCTTTCCGCCAGGCGCCGTACCCCCTCCAGGATCGCCTGCGGAGGATGATAGGAGAAGCTCAGGCGCAGCCTGTCCCGCTGCTGTTTGTGTACAGAGAAAGCCGAACCGGGCACGAAAGAGGTCCTGTTCGCCTTCGCCGCAGGCAGCAGCCCGGCACTGTCCCGGCCGTCGGCCAAACGCAGCCAGAAGAAGAAACCGCCGTCGGGGCTCGAGAACTCGACCTTGCCGGACAGCCAGCGTTCCAGCGCGCTTCCCATCGCCTCAAGGCGGCTGCCGTACTCGCGGCGCAGCCTCTGCAGATGGGCGTCCTGCAGGCCCGTATCGATCGCGCTGCGCACCACCGCCGAGATGAACGGGTTCAGGCCGCCGCCGCTGTCCAGCATCCCGCATTCGGTCAGCGGCCGCAGGAGGGGGGAGGAGGCCTGGATCCAGCCCAGCCGCAGGCCCGGGGCCAGGATCTTAGAGAAGGATCCCAGGGAAAGCAGCCTTCCTTCCGGGCCTTTCGAATCGAAGGCGGCCAGGGGTGGCGGCGGCGCGTGCCCGTAGGTCAGCAGGTGATACACCTCGTCGGCAAAAACCAGGAACCCCTTTTCCCGGCTCAGCTCCATCAGCCGGCGACGCCGTTCGGCGCTCAGGGTGGCGCCCGAGGGGTTCTGGTGCGTCGGCACGGTGTAGAGGAACGCGGGGCGCCGGCTTTTCAGCTGCTCCTCGAGAGCTTCGATCACCAATCCTCCCTGGTCCGTGGGCAGGCTGACGACGGTCAGCCGGTGATCCGCGAAGATGCGCAGGGCCAGGAAGTAGGTGGGTTCTTCGACGAATACCGTGTCGCCCGGCTTTGCGTACACCGTGCACAGCAGGTCCAGAGCCTGGGATGCGCCGCCGGAGACGAACAACTGTCCTTCGGACACCGGCAGGCCGTAGTGGCGGCTGAGGAAGGCGGCCAGGGCGCTGCGAAAGTAGCCGTCCCCCGGCTCGTAGCCGTACTGGAGGTACGGCGTGAAATCCGTTGCCAGCCGCAGGCTCCCCGCTTCCCGGATCAGCTCGAGGGGCAGGAGGGAAGGAGAGGGATGCCCGATCGCCAGGTCGATCATCCCCGGAGAGGTGTCGGCCTGGGTCGTGCGTATGGGATTCGCCCTGCTCACATATCCTCTATGGGGGTCGGGATCATCTGCTGGCCGCTTCCGTCTGAGTTCATGCTGTACAGCTCAAAAGCACCGCTGCGGTCCGAGGTAAAGACGATCCTGCCGCCGTCGGGGGACCAGCTGGGAGCCGCATCCACTGCGCTATTGTCAGTCAGTTTTTTCAACCCCGAGCCGTCCGTGTTCATGACGAAGATCTCAGGATCCCCGTCGTGGGTGGAGATAAATGCCAGTTTCAGCCCGTCCGGACTGTACACCGGATCGGTCTTGACGCTCTGCTGCTGCTGTTGAGACATCAGGCCCGGAAAACACCCGCCCAGCGACGCTGCGGCCAGGGCAACCAGGATTGCGGCCAGCACCCGCCTGAACGCCGGTTTTCTCTTCTTCGGGTACACGGTAAACCTCCCTTGGAAAGCATAATTTCCTGATACGATTCGACACCCAGAGTAGCAGCAATCGGAAGGCTGGTCAAATGCGGCAGGGGGGCAGGCAGGGGTAGGCCGGCAGGAGCGGATTGGCCGGGTCGGGGGTGAGCGGGCGGGAGAGCACCAGGCACCGCCGTCGCTCAGCCGATTCGCTCTAGCCGCGCCTGTTCCCAGCCCAGGATCGCCTTCTTGCGGGCGCTGCCGTAGCGGTAGTTGCCGAAGGCTCCGCTTTCGAGGATGACCCGGTGGCAGGGAATCAGATAGGCGATCGGATTGGCCCCCACGGCGGCCCCCACGGCCCGGCCGGCTCCTGGTTTACCGATCGCTTCAGCCAGCCGCCCGTAGCTGCTCACCCGTCCCGGGGGTATGCGCAGCAGAGCCTCCCACACCTTGAGCTGGAAATTCGTCCCCTTGAGGAGGAGGGGAAGGGGGAAGCGGCTCTGCCCCGAGGAGCGGCCCTGCCCGTAGGGGCGGTCGGGTCCGTCGGGGTGTTCCCACCCCGCGAGCGGACCGAAGGCCTGTCCGGCCACCTCCCCGCTCCGATCCGGGTCTTCTCTCAGCCGGGCACCTGGCCAGCGCCGGCGCAGGTCCTGAAGCTCCGCTCGAGCACCGCCGGCTTCGACAAAAGACAGACCGCACAGACCTCTGTCGGTCACGGCCACAAGGCAGTCCCCGAATGGGCTGCGATGCAGGCCGTAGGCGATTTCCAGTCCGGATCCGAGCCGCTTGTACTCCCCCGGTGTCACTGCGTCGATGGTGACGAAAAGATCGTGGAGGCGGCTCGGGCTGGACAGACCGGCCCGGTAGGCGGCCTCGAGCTGGCTGCCCTTCCCGAGCAGATCCTTGGCGCGCTCCAGGGTCAGAAACTCGAGGAAGCGCTTGGGACTGACTCCCGCCCAGCGCGTGAACAATCTCTGGAAGTGGTACGGGCTGAGGTGGACCTGCTCGGCCACCTCTTCGAGCCCGGGTTGATCGTGAAGGTGATCCTCCAGAAAGCGGATCGCCCGTTCCACTCGCCGATAGTCTTCATTCATGATCTTCATTCTCCTTGGACCAATGGTATGGCTTTGTCAGGGGGAACGCAATCCGAATCTTGCTGACTTGCATCGGGGGGACAAATCGGGGCAACCCGGGGTATACTCGATCACGAGGGAGGCGAGAGATGAGATGTATGCGCATCGTTGCGCTCGGGTTGACCGTATTGAACCTCGGCGCGGCCGCGGCTGCGGAGCATCTCCGCGTGCTGACCATCAATGTCTGGTCGGGCCTGGACTACAAGGGTTCTCTGAAGATGGGGGAGTACGAGGAGGAGCAGAGGCGGAACCTCCGGACCCGCATCCTCCTGGAGCAGCTGCGGGCGCTCGATCCGGACGTGATCGCCGTCAATGAAGCCAACAAGCTGCCCGCCTACCCCCGGATGCTGGGCCGGGAGCTCGGCTATGACCAGGTCAGCCACGTGGGGCTGGGGGGCCTGCGCATCGGCGCGCTCGGCCTGCCGGTGAACCTGCGGGAGGGAGACGCGCTGCTGGCCCGCAGAGGGCTCGGGCTGGAGCGCAGCGGGCGCAGACAGCTGTCCGGCGGACCGGTAGGTCAATTCTTCACCTTTCATTTCGCCGACGCGACGCAGGTGATCGGCGCCCGGGTGACCGTGGCGGGCCGGGTGCTGTACCTATTCAACACCCACTGGCACGCCTCCCCCGCCCCGACCCGGGAGTACCTGGCCCGGTTGGCCGAACGCAGCGACGCCGGCTTTATGGACGAATCGCGCCACCGGGAGCTCGAGGCCGAAGCCGTGGATGGGCAGCGATGGCGCCTGGGCGAGGCCCGAAAGACCATCGCCTTCATTGACCGGATAGCCGGCGCCCAGCCGGTAATCCTGATGGGAGACTTCAATGCCGAGAGCGACGCGGAGGAGATCGCCGTGCTGATGAAGGCGGGTTTCCGGGACGCCTACGCCGAGGCCGGGGCCCTGCCGGGATACACCTGGGACGGCACCCGGAACGGCAACATCCAGCTGCAGCAGCGGGTGCATCCGGAGGATTTCTGGCTGGAACCCAAACGCCAGCGGATCGACTATATCTTCTTTCGCGGTGCCGGCCTGCAGGTCGCAAACTGTGAAGTGGTGCTGGATCAGCCGGTCGGGGGACTGTACGCCTCGGATCATTTCGGTGTCCTGGCCGATTTCGAGATCCAGCCGCGCTGAGCGGCGGGGCTGAACGGCCGCGCCTCGGCCGGTTCGGCAACTTTATGCAACCTTTTGCCCCGAAAAGCAGTCATTCAGGATTGTATACGCGCATAACTCCTGATCGAAAGGCAACTTATGAAACGCAGAGCACTCATGGTCTCCCCCCGCATCCCAACCACCTACTGGAGCTACAAGTACGCTCTTCCCTTTGTCAGAAAAAAATCCCTGCTGCCGCCACTGGGCCTGTTGACCGTGGCGGCGATGCTCCCGGAAGATTTCGAGCTGCGGCTGGTCGACATGAACGTGGAGGACCTGTCCAGGGAACAGGTCGAATGGGCGGACATGGTGTTCCTGTCCGCCATGCTGGTCCAGCAGAACTCCTTCAACGAGGTCGTGGC
>JAFGQJ010000344.1 GCA_016935715.1 Spirochaetales bacterium | reverse complement strand
GGGGTGACCCCGTCGTAGTACTTGCCGTCCACGATCATCACCGGCGCGAGCGCGCAGGCTCCCACGCAGTTCACCGCCTGGAGGGTGAACAGCCTGTCCGCGGTCGTGCCCCCGGGCTCGATCCCGTACTCCTCGCAGATCGCCTCGGATATCCGGGGCGATCCCTTGAGATAGCAGACCGTACCCATGCACAGCGTCACTTCGTGGGCACCCTTGGGGGAGAGCCGGAAGGAGGAATAGAACATCGCCACCCCGTACACCCGGGTCAGCGGGATCTCCAATTCCGCAGCCATTTCCCGCAGCTGCTCCGCGGGAAGATATCCGTACTCGGCCTGCAGATCCTGCATCATCGGGATCAACATGCCCGTATCCTTCTCGTAGCGGTTGACAATCCGTGCAACAAGCTCTTTTTCCATGTTTCAATCCAATCTAAATCACTTCCAGGGTGACTTCTTTTCCCAGGTTGCGCAGCTCCGCGGCGATCTCCCGGACCACGGCTGCCCGGATCCCGAGCTGGTGGGGCAAATCCGGATTCTGATGAGCCGGGTTCACCGCCTGCCCCACGATGAAGTGGGTGTGATCCACCTCCAGCAGGAGGCGCAGCAGACAGGCCGCCCCATCGTTGCGGTACTGCACGGACCTGCGATCCTCTCCCTTGCGCAGCATATCCCGAACCTGCGTGAGGGTCAGGATTCCCTCGGTTACCAGATCCACGCCTTCCACCCGGGCGATCGGGGGCACATCAGCGGTAATCGTGCTCAAGTCCACTTCCAGGGGTTGACCCAGGTGTTTGGCAACGATCTTGGCCGTGGTCCCTCCGCACACGACCAACCGGCCGGTTCTGCTCACGAAGCGGTGAGCCAGCTCACCGTCGACTTCCCGTCGGCCCGGGGGGCCGGTGAACACGGTGGCCACCTGCTTGTGCCGCACCTTGATGACCACGATGCTCACGTCATCGCCGGGCCTGCCCAGATACAGCTCGCTGACGGCGTCGGCGACCTTGTCCGCCAGCTCCTCGGCGCTCAGTCCCCGATGGGCGTGCTTCTCGAGATAACCGGCGGCCAGCTCCCAACCCCAGCCGAGGGGGTAGGCTCCGCCGATTCCGGCGTTCAAAACCCCGTCGGAGACGAACACCACCCAATCGCCTTCCTTCAGGTTCAGGACCGTCTCATGGATGGTTTTCCCATCCACCGTCCTCTCGTCGTAGGACACCTGCTGAACCCTGCGCTGCCGCAGCAGAATGGCGTGGGGGGAGTCGAACTCCACCACCCTGGCATACCCTTCGCTGAAAAACTGGGCGATGGCGAAGGTGCTGTAGGCAACCTTGCGGATCGCACAAACCGGCAGCGTTTCACTCAGGGTCTGGACAACTTCCCCCAGGGGCAGGTTGTCTTCCAGCATGCGGATGGCGATCTGCGTGGTCAGGGTCGCCAGGATATTGGCCTTGACCCCGCTTCCCAGCCCGTCCGACAGAGCCAGGGTGACCCAATCGGTCTGGCGGGAGATGGCGATGTTGTCGCCGCAAAGCTCCTCTCCGTATTTGTGAACCTGCCGCGTACCCCACTCGTAGAACAGCCTCATTCTTTCTCTTCTTCAAAGAGCGACATCAGCTTCACCAGGAGGATCTTGGTCTCCGCCGTGGTTTCCCCCAGCAGGCGGGCGATCTCCTGGGCGGTTTTCATCTGCCGCGAGATCACCTCCTGAGCCCGCTCCAGGGTCTGCGCCCTCAGGTTCCGCAGGTGTTTCTTGGCGGCCTCCTCCTCGGAGATATCGATGAAGATACCGCAGTACAGGTCCTCCCCTTCTATGGGGAACAGCCCTACCCGGAAGCTGACCGTGTGGTCCGGGATGCTCTCCTTGACCATGAGGTTTCCCCCGGCTTCGATGGCTCGCTCGAAACAGTCGGAGTGCACGAAATCCCTGGCCGGCTCTCCCAGCAGCTTCTCCTCCCCGCAGTGAAACATGGTCCGAAACGAGGGATTGACATACTGGATGCGGGTCTCCTTGTCCACCAGCAGCACTCCGTTCGGGGTGTGCTCGAGGATTGCCGCGATATACGGGGAGGTCTCCCGCCCGTCCGGTGGATCCTTCTCAACCACCGCTGCTTTCCTTCCTCCGCGGGACTCGAGCCGCCATCATCGGTTTCACTTCCCTTCTCCGGTCTCAGTCTGCGGCTTCAGCACCTTCTCCCTAAATGTCTCGATCGCCTCCTCCACGCTGCTGCTGGTAATGGGCTCCTCGTCGATCTGCCAGTTCAGTCCCTCGCCGCAGCGCTCCATGCAGAACGAACCCTGTAGCTCGATCTTCTTCTCCAGTCCGTGTTCCTTGAGCAGCTCATTGAAGCGCACGATGATCTGGCGCGAGCCTTTGATGTGACAGGAGCTGCCCACGCACACGGTTACGGTCACTATCCGCCCCCTAGGGCTCCCGGGCGCCGCCGAACTCGGTCGCCTCGCCGGCATCCGTGGCGGCCGCCATTTTCTCGGCAACCAGCCGGCGCTTGGCCTGGGCCGATACCTTGTTCTCCTCGAACACCAGGGCGTGGGTCGGGCAGGAGGACACGCAGGCCGGCTCCATTCCCTGGGCCAGCCGCTCGATGCAAAGATCGCACTTCAGCACCCCCTTGCCCTCCGAGCTCATGGTGATGACCCCGAAGGGACAGGCCTGCACGCACATGCCGCAGCCGATGCAGCGTTCCCGGTCGAACAGCACGGGCTTGCCGGGGGCCTTCCGATGGATCGCCCCGGTTGGACAGGCCAGGGCACAGGCCGGTTCCTCGCAGTGCTGGCAGTTCAGCGGGATGGAACGCGGCCCGTAGGACTCGACATGAATCCGGTACCCCGGTTTTTCACCGGAGATCATCAGGCTCTCGATGTCCCTGCTCGACGAATGGGCGATGGCACAGGCCAGCTCGCAGGTGTGGCAGCCCATGCAGCGGTCGATTCTCACTGTGATTCTTTTTGCCATGACAACCTCTATACAGCCTGCTTCAGGGCCTGCTCGTACATCATCGGCTTCAGCTTCAGGGCCTGCCTTTTCTTGTCGATGTGCTGAATCATCTTGTGGGCAGCCACGACCGGGTCCAGCTCGAAATCCCATTTACCGCCGACCTCCTGCTCGATCTCATCGGTCAGGTACTTGTAGAGGTTCCTGCTGCCGGTCATCGGAAGAGGATGCCCGATCATGGTGTAGACCCCGGAAGCCACGAAGTACATGCCGATGGAAACGGCTTTTTCGCTCATCCACTCCGGCGCCGCGCCCGCTACCGGCAGATCGGAGATGTCCTCGCCCAGGCCCCCTTCGGCCACCACGCTGGCCAGAACCCGCAGGATCCGGCTGTTGTCCACGCAGGAACCCAGATGGAGAACCGGGGGGATTCCCACGGCACGGCAGACTTCCTGCAGTCCCTGCCCGGCCATCTTGAAGGCAGCCTCCGGCTGCAGCAATCCGTGCTTGGCGCAGGAGATGGCGTTGCATCCGGTGGTAACCACCAGGACGTCGTTCTTGATCAGCTCCTTGACCATCTTGATGTGGCCCTCTTCGTATTCCACGTTGGGGTTGGAGCAGCCGATCACCCCCGCCGCGCCCCGGATCCGACCGGCGATCACCGCATCGTTCAACGGGCGGTAGGTGGAGCGGTAAGTGCCGCCGAGGAACTTGAACACGCTCTCCGTGGTGAAACCGGCCACGATCCCCTCGTCAAAATGGGGAATATCGATCTTCTGGCCGTCCCGGTTGGGGTAGTTGTCGATCGCCGCCTCGATGATCTGGGTAGCAATCTCCACGGCTCTGTCTTCCTCGAACTCGATATGCTGGAACCCGGGAATCTTGGCCTTGGGCGAGGTGGTGACGAGTTTGGTGTGGAAGTG
>JAFGQJ010000060.1 GCA_016935715.1 Spirochaetales bacterium | reverse complement strand
GCTGCTGCAGACCCTTCGCGAGCCCATGGAGGAGGGCAGCATCACCATCGCCCGGGCCGGCATCTCGATGCGCTTTCCCGCCCGTTTCCAGCTCGTACTGGCCATGAACCCCTGCCCCTGCGGCAACCTGGGCAGGAAGCAGGCCACCTGCTTCTGCTCGGCCCTGGAGATCTCCCGCTACTGGAGGAAGCTCGGCGGCGCCCTGCTGGACCGGGTTGACCTGCGGGTTCCCCTGGAGCCGGTGCGCTTCGAGGACCTGGCCGATGAGCAGGCAGCCGAGCGGGGCGGCAGCGCCGCGGTCGCCGGCCGGGTGGAAGCGGCCATCCGCATCCAGCGACAGCGGTACCAGGGGCTGTCCTTCAGCCGCAATGCGCACATCCCGCCTGGCCTGATCGACCGCTTCTGCGCGCTGGATGCGGGCTGCCGGAACGTCATGAGGGATGCCGCCGAGCGTCTCAGCCTCTCCTCAAGGGCGTTTCACTCGATCCTCAGGGTGGCCCGCAGCATCGCCGACCTGGACGCCTCCGAACGCATCGGCAGGCAACACATCCTGGAGGCGGTTCAGCACCGCCGCTACTGCGAAGGGGACGTGTACTGGGAGTATCGCTGAGCAACCCGTCGTTGTTCCGCTCCCCCTTGGATTTTCTTCGCCATTCTGGCACTATTCATCGACAGGAGGATAGAGCGTGAGGCTTTACACACGTTGGCAGTTGATCCTGTTTGCCCTGGCCGGCATCGTCCTGACCCTTCTCGTGACCTGGGCGACGGGCATTCTCGAGCTGCCGGAATCGGGGCGCAGGGATGCAGGCGCGGAAGCGCAGCCGCTGATCGATCAGTTGGCGAGCGAAGAGGCGCAGAGCCCTGCCAACCCGGCCGACGAATCACAACCGGTCTCCGGCCTGCCCGTCCAGTTCACGGGAACCCTGTCCGCCGACGAGGCGAACAACATCCAGATCTACGAGCGGCTCAATGAGGCGGTGGTCAACATCACCTCGGTCACCTTCGAATACAACTGGTTCCTGGAGCCCATACCCAGGGAGGGCACGGGCTCCGGCTCGATCATCGATCAGAAGGGTTTCGTGCTGACCAATTATCACGTCATCAAGAACGCCAACGAGCTGAGCGTCACCCTGGCCGACGGGATGAACTACCGGGGAGATATCATCGGCGTGGATCCGGAGAACGACCTGGCGGTCATCAGGTTCGACCCGGAAGGCCGGCGCCTGGCCACGATCGGCTTCGGAAGCTCGGCGAACCTGCGGGTGGGGCAGAAGGTCCTGGCCATCGGCAACCCCTTCGCCCTGGACCGTACCCTGACCACGGGGATCGTCTCCGGACTGGGAAGGCCGGTGCGCACGGATTCCGGCCTGGTGATCAAGGAGATGATCCAGACCGATGCCTCGATCAACCCGGGAAACTCCGGGGGACCGCTGCTGAACTCCAGGGGGGAGATGATCGGCATCAACACCATGATCTTCTCACCCTCGGGCGGCTCGGTGGGGATAGGATTCGCCGTGCCGGTGGACACGGCCAAGCGGGTGCTGCCCGATCTGCTGCGCTACGGCAAGGTCCAGCGCGGCTGGATCGACATCGTGCCGGTGCAACTGTTCCCCGCCCTGGTCCGCTATGCCGATCTGAACGTGTCCGAGGGCATCCTGGTGTCCGAGGTGGTGCCCGGCTCGAATGCCGAGGCCGCGGGCCTGAGGGGAGGCGAGCAAAGCGTGCGCTACGGGCGCTCGGTCATCCGGCTGGGCGGGGACATCATCGTCGAGGTCGACGGCACGCAGGTAGCCACCCTGATGGACCTGCTCGGTGCACTGGAGGACAACAAGCCCGGGGAGACCGTGGAGGTGAAAGTCCTCCGCGGCCGCAGGGAGCAGACCCTGTACGTGAAGCTCTCCGAGCGGCCTCAGAACATACGATTCTGAAAGGCAGCAGGTGAACAGGTTCAAAGTCGTCTCCTCGTTTGACGCGGCGGGGGATCAGGGCCGGGCGATCGACTTGCTGGCCCGCGGGATCTCCCAGGGTCGCCGCCACCAGACCCTGAAGGGGGTCACCGGGTCGGGCAAGACCTACACCATGGCCAAGATCATCGAGCAGGTCCAGCTTCCCACCCTGGTGCTGTCCCACAACAAGACCCTGGCGGCACAGCTGTACAGGGAGTTTCGGGACTTCTTCCCGGAGAATGCGGTGGAGTACTTCGTATCCTACTACGACTACTATCAGCCCGAAGCCTACGTCGCGGGCAGGGACCTGTACATCGAGAAGGACGCCTCGATCAATGAGGAGATCGACAGGCTTCGCCTGGCCGCCACCGCGGCGCTGCTGGAGCGCCGGGACGTGATCGTGGTGGCCACGGTCTCCTGCATCTACGGGATCGGCAATCCCAGGGACTACAGGGACATGCGCCTGGAGCTGGGCGTGGGCCGGGAGATCGGCCGGGACGAGATCCGGCTGCGCCTGGTCAAGCTGCTTTACGAACGCAACGATGCGGTGCTGGAACGCGGCCACTTCCGGGTGCGGGGGGACGTCCTGGAGATCTTTCCCTCCTACACCACCGACGCGCTGCGGGTGGAGTTCTTCGGGGACGAGATCGAGCGGATCCGCAAGATCCATCCCCTGACCGGAGAGAGCCTGGGGGAGGTGGAGTTCTACATCGTATACCCGGCCAAGCACTTCGTCACACCGGAGCAGCGGCTGCCCGAGGCCCTGGAGCGGATCCGCAGGGAGCTGGCCGAACGGTACGCGGAGCTGTTGGAGGCGGGCAAGGTCGTGGAGGCCGAGCGGCTCAAGTCCCGCACCGAGTACGACCTGGAAATGCTGGAAGAGATGGGCTACTGCCCCGGTATCGAGAATTACTCCCGGCATCTGTCCGGCCGGGAGGAGGGGGAAAGGCCTGCGGTGCTGCTGGATTTCTTCCCGGAGAAGTTCCTCGCCTTCGTGGACGAATCCCACGTGACCCTGCCCCAGGTGCGGGGGATGTACGAGGGAGACCGCTCGCGGAAGCTCTCCCTGGTGCGCTACGGCTTCCGGCTTCCTTCGGCGCTGGACAACCGCCCGCTGTACTCCGCCGAGTTCGAGCAGCTCCTGGACCGGGTGATCTACGTCTCCGCCACCCCCAGCCGGGAGGAGCTGGACAAGTCCGAGCAGCTGGTGGAGCAGATCATCCGGCCCACCGGCCTGCTCGATCCCGAGCTGGAGGTCCGCCCCACGGAGGGGCAGATCGAGGATCTGTACGCCGAGATCAAACGGCGCATCGCCGCCAATCAGCGCACCCTGGTAACGACCCTGACCAAGCGGATGGCCGAGGATCTGTCGGAGTACCTGTCGGAGCTCGGCCTCAACGTGCGCTACCTGCACTCGGAGATCGAGACCATCGAGCGGGTGGAGATCCTCAAGGCCCTGAGGACCGGCGAGTTCGACGTCCTGGTGGGCATCAACCTGCTCAGGGAGGGTCTGGATCTGCCGGAGGTCTCCCTGATCGCGATCCTGGATGCGGACAAGATCGGCTTCCTGCGCTCGGCCACCTCCCTGATCCAGACCATAGGCAGGGCGGCCCGGCACGTGAACGGCAAGGTGATCATGTATGCCGACCGCATCTCCGCTGCCATGCGGGAGGCCATCGACGAAACGGAGCGGCGCCGGGCCATCCAGGAGCAGTTCAACCGGGAGCACGGCATCACCCCCACCTCGATCTCCAAGTCCATCCAGGATCTGCTGATACGCAGGAAGGAGGAGAAGCGGAGCCTGGAGAAATTCGACCTGGAGCTGCTGGAGCGCCAGTACAATGTCCTGGTCCCCAAACAGCGTCAGGCCCTGATGAAGCGCCTGGAGAAGGAGATGCTCGAGCTGGCCAAGAGCCTGGAGTTCGAGCGGGCCGCGGTGCTGCGGGACGAGCTGAAGCGGATCCGGGAGATGTGAGG
>JAFGQJ010000343.1 GCA_016935715.1 Spirochaetales bacterium | reverse complement strand
GGGATTCTTGGTTACTTTTGTTTCAGCACGCAACAGTCCGGGACTGTGATCCTATGAAACGAGGATGGAGCTCAGCACGATCCATGGAACGAAAAAAAGCACTGCAGTATTTCAACGACAACCGGGAGAGCCTGCTGGAAAAGCTGGAGGAGCTCATCCGGATTCCCTCCATATCTACGGAAGCGCAGCACCGCGGGGATGTCGGCAGAGCCGCGGAGTGGCTGGCGGATTATCTGAGAGCCCTGGACATGGAGACGGTCGAAATCCTGGCCACCGGGGGCGCGCCCGTGGTCTACGGCTGCTCGAAGTCGGGAGCTTCGGGGCAGGCCGTCGGTCCCACCGTGCTGATCTACGGTCACTACGACGTGCAGCCCGTGGACCCGCTGGAGGAGTGGGAGGGCGATCCCTTCGAGCCCAGGCGGCAGGGGGATCATCTGTACGCCCGGGGCGCATCGGACATGAAGGGACAGATCATGGCCGCCCTGATTTCGCTGCAGGCGGCCCAAAGCGCAGGGGATCTGCCCATCCGCTTCAAGTTCCTCTTCGAGGGGGAGGAGGAGATCGGCTCCCCGAACCTGTACCGCTTCATCGAGGAGCACCGGGAGCTGCTCGCCTGCGACCTGTGCCTCAATCCGGACACGGGGATGCTGGGCCCCGAGCTGCCGACGATCACCTATGCCCTGCGCGGGCTGGCCTACTTCGAGCTGCGCCTGCGCGGGCCGTCGCAGGATCTGCACTCGGGATCCTTCGGAGGTGCGGTGCATAATCCCGCCCAGGTGCTCTGCGAGCTGATAGCCGGCCTCCATGATCCCGACGGCCGGGTCGCCGTTCCCGGCTTCTACGACCGGGTCCGGGATCTGGAGGAGGAGGAGAGGCGGGAGCTGGCCCGCCTGCCGGTGGACGAGGTATTTCTAACGAAAACCGCAGGGGTGAAGAAGCTCTGGGGTGAGCGGGGCTACACGCCCGTGGAAAGGATCGGCGCCCGGCCCACGCTCGAGGTAAACGGGCTGCTGTCCGGCTTCACCGGGGAAGGCAGCAAGACCGTTCTGCCGGCAACCGCCATGGCCAAGCTGTCCTGCCGCCTGGTGGCGGATCAGAAGCCCGAAGAGGTGAAACGGCAGCTGGAGCAGGTGCTCAGGGACCGGGTTCCCGACACGGTGAGCTGGGAGCTGATCCCGCTGGCCGGCTCTCCTCCGGTACAGAGCCGTCGGGACTCCCTGGGCGTCAGCGCCCTGAGCGCAGCCTTCGAACGCGTGTGGGGCAAACGGCCCCTGTTCCGCCGGGAGGGGGGGACCGTTCCCATCGGTGCGTATCTCCAGGAGCTGCTGGGCGTCGACTCGGTACAGACCGGCTTCTCGCTGCCGGACGACAACGCCCACTCGCCCAATGAAAAGCTCCACCTCCCGACCTGGAGCCGCGGGATCGAGGGGTTGATCCATTTCTACTACAATTTGTCCGACAGCGGCGCGGGTGACCCGCAGGGCGGCCGGTCGCTGAACGGTGAGGATAAATAACAGTCAGACCAGGAGGTAACTATGGCAGATTTGGAAAAACTATTAGGCAAGGAGAGCAGGGACCTACTGGAGCACAGCTGCGGTACCATTGCCAAGGAACAGCTGCACCTGCCGGGACCCGATTTCATCGACCGGGTGCTGACGATCAGCGACCGTCCGATCAGCGTGCTGCGGAATATGAGGAGCGTATTCGATCACGGCAGGCTGGCCGCAACCGGCTACCTGTCGATCCTGCCGGTCGACCAGGGTATCGAGCATTCCGCCGGCGCCTCTTTCGCGCCGAACCCGGCCTACTTCGACCCCGAGAACATCGTGAAGCTGGCCGTGGAGGGGGGCTGCAACGCCGTGGCTTCCACCCTGGGCGTGCTGGGCTCGGTGGCCCGCAAGTGGGCCCACAGGATCCCCTTCATCGTCAAGATCAACCACAACGAGCTGCTCACCTATCCCAGCAAGTACGACCAGGTTCTGTTCGCCAGCGTGGATCAGGCCTTCGAGATGGGGGCCGTGGCCGTGGGAGCCACAGTCTACTACGGATCGGAAGAGGCCACGCGTCAGATCCAGGAGGTTACGGAGGCCTTCGAATACGCCCACGAGCTGGGCATGTTCACCGTTCTCTGGACCTACCTGAGGAACTCCGCCTTCAAGACGAAAGAGGCGGACTATCACCTCTCCGCGGACCTGACCGGCCAGGCCAACCATCTGGGTGTCACGATCCAGGCGGACATCGTCAAGCAGAAGCAGCCGGAGTGCAACGGGGGATACACGGCATTGAAGTTCGGCAGGACCCACGACAAGGTATATTCCGAGCTGACCAGCGATCATCCGATCGATCTGACCCGCTACCAGGTGGTGAACTGCTACATGGGCCGCGCCGGGCTGATCAACTCCGGAGGAGCCTCCGGGCAGAACGACCTGGCCCAGGCCGCCAGGACAGCGGTGATCAACAAGCGGGCCGGCGGTACCGGACTCATCTCGGGGCGCAAGGCTTTCCAGAAGCCGATGGCCGAGGGGGTTGAGCTGCTCAACACGATACAGGACATCTATCTGGACGAATCGGTGACCGTGGCCTGATCCGGGATCAGGAGAGGAGCTTTTCGACTCTTTCCTTTACCGCCGCAACGGTGTAACCGAAGTGCTCGGCGATCCTGGCCGCGGGAGCGGACTCCCCGAAACGGTCGATCGTGACCATCACCGCCTGCGGGCCGACCACGTCGCTCCATCCCAGGGAGACTCCGGCCTCCAGCAGAACGCGGGAGGCGGAATCGGGAATCAGTTTCTTCCGGTACTTCTCCGGGGCCTTCAGGAAAAGCTCGCGGCTGGGCATGGACACCACACGCACCGAATCGCCCGCCCTCCCCAGAGCGGCCTTCACCTCCAGTGCCAGATTGACCTCCGAACCGGTGGCCACCAGCACCAGGGCGGGATCGCCCTTTGAATCCGAAGCCGCGTACGCGCCGTTAGCCCACAGCTCGTTCCACTCGTCCGGTTTGGCGAACACGGTGAGATTCTGCCGGCTCAGGGCAAGAGCCGTGGGGCCGACGCCGCGCTGCAGCGCCATCCGCCAGGCCTGAGCGGTCTCCTGGGCGTCCGCCGGGCGCAGCACCAGCAGGTTCGGGATGGCCCTCAGGGCCGCGAGGTGCTCGACCGGCTCATGGGTGGGCCCGTCTTCGCCGACGAAGACCGAGTCATGGGTGAACACGTAGATCACCGGCAGGCCCATCAATGCCGCCAGGCGGATCGCAGGGCGCATGTAATCTGAGAATACGAGAAAGGTCGCGCAGTAGGGCCGCAGGCCTCCGTGCAGGGACATGCCGTTGACGATCGCGCCCATGGCGTGCTCCCGGATTCCGAAATGCAGGTTTCGCCCTTCGGGAGACCCGGCCTGGAAACTGCCGAAGCCCTTCAGCAGGGTGTTGTTCGAGGGAGCCAGATCGGCGGAGCCGCCGACCAGCTGCGGAAGGGCGGCGGCAATGGAATTGAGCACCGCGCCGCTGGCCTTGCGGGTCGCCATGACCGCGCCCTGTTCGAACTGCGGAAAGGTTGCGCCGCTGAGATCAACCGGAGCAAACTGCCGATCCCAGGCTTTGCGCTTGTCCGGGTTCTCCCTGGACCAGGCCTCGAACAGATCCTGCCAGCTGCCGTAGGCCTGCTGCCAATCCTTCTGCCTGGATCGGAAGTAGGCCTTCGCCGCCTCGGGGATATCGAACGGCTCGGCCGGCGCGCCCAGGGCTTTCTTGGCCGCCGCGATCTCCTCCTCCCCCAGCGGTGCTCCGTGGGTTTCGTGGGATCCCGCCTTGTTGGGCGAACCCTTGGCAATGGTGGAGTGCAGCAGGATCAGGCTCGGCCTGCCTGTTTCCCGCCTGGCAGACTCGACCAGCCCCAGGATTCCCTCGACGTCATAGGCATCCCCCTCCAGGGTCTGCCAGCCGTAGGCTTCGTAGCGTTTTCGAACATCCTCGGAAAAGGCCAGGTCCGTGGAGCCCTCGATGGTGATCCGGTTCGAATCGTAGAACACGATCAGCTTGCCGAGCCCCAGATGACCCGCCAGGGACGACGCCTCGGCGCTGATTCCCTCCATCATGTCCCCGTCTCCGGCCAGGACATAGGTGTAGTGATCGATGACCTTCTTGTCCGTATTGAAGGCGGCCCCGAGCATCCGCTCGGCGATCGCCATGCCCACGGCGTTGGCCATTCCCTGCCCGAGAGGTCCGGTGGTGGTTTCCACCCCCACGGTCTGGCCGTATTCCGGATGCCCCGGAGTTTTGGATCCCAGCTGCCGGAAGTTCTTGATGTCCTCCATTCTCAGCGGGTAGCCGCAGAGGTGCAGCAGGGAGTACAGCAGCATGCTGCCGTGTCCGGCGGAAAGGACGAAACGATCTCTGTCGATCCACCGCCAATCCTGCGGGTTGTGCTTGAGAATCTCCCCGTAGAGCAGGACTCCCAGCTCGGCGCAGCCCATGGGCAAACCGGGATGACCGGACTTCGCTTTCTGAACCGCGTCCATCGCGAGTATACGCACCGCGGTGGCGGCGCTCTGGATCCCCTGTGTTTGCATGCCTCAGGCCCTCACATCCTCAGTGCTTTTTTTTCTTCTTCTTTTTCCGGGTAGGCTGAACCCGGGTTACCTTTACCGGCGACTTGGCACCGCTCACGGGAGCCTGCTGCTTCGCCTCCTCCAGCCCTGCGGCGGACCCCTCCGGCGCGGCCTCATCCCGGCCTGCAGCCGCCTGCTCGCGGCGCGCTGCAGCCGGGACAGCGGCCTGCCGCCCGTACAGCTGGACATCCCGCCTTCTGCGCCTTCTGTCAGCGAGCCGGGTCCAGCCCAGAACGATCGGTGAGGCGATGAAAACCGTAGAATACGTTCCGACCACCACGCCGACCATCAGGCTCAGCGCGAAGTTCCTGATATCCCCTGTAGCGAATATGAATATCGTGGCCACCGCCAGCAGGGTGGTCAGGGAGGTCAGCAGGGTGCGGCCCATCGACTGGCTGATACTGGTGTTCAGGATCACCGCCAGGTCCGCATCCCGCATCAATTCCTGATTCTCTCTCACTCTGTCGAAGATGACGATGGTATCATTGAGGGAGTAGCCGATGATGGTCATGATCGCCGCGATCGTCGTGGTGGTCACTTCCAGCTGGAACACAGCAATGACCCCCAGCATGACGAGGGTATCGTGGATCAGACAGATGACCGCGGCGGTGGCGTAGCGGACCTTGAAGCGGAAGGTCGTGTAGATGAGGATCAGCAGCATGGCCACCAGGACGATGGACACGGTCTGTCCGGCCAGCTCCCTGGAGTAGCGGGGCCCGACGAAATCGCTGGATTGGACCTCCACGTTCCCCGGGCCGAAGGCCTCTCCCAGCAGCTCCGAGAGCCGGTCCTCCATGCGGTTCTGGAAGCTCGGATCCTCCCCCGGGGCGATCACTTTTACGGTGAACTGCTGCTGTGCTGCGGGTCCGACCGCCTGCAGGTTGACCCCCTCGATCTCCTCCAGGGCCTCCCGAACCTCCGCGATGCCGACCTTCTCTGCCGCCGGATCGATGCGTATCTGCTGCACCAGACCCGCGGTGTAGTCGATCCCGAAATTGAATCCGCCCCGAACTAAATAACCGGCGAGCCCCGCGGCGACCAGCAGCAGGGAGATGGTGATCATGACAAAGCGCAGCTTGAGGAAATTGATCGTTCGTTTCATCCCTGCACCCTCCGCCACATGATGCTCAACCGGGAAACCCCCAGAACGTCCGTGGCAAAATCAAAGATCAGCCGGGACACGAACAATGCCGTGATCAGAGAGGATACGATCCCGATGGCCAGGGTGTTGGCGAATCCCTGTACCGGTCCTTTGCCGAGGAGGGAGAGGGCCACCGCCGCAATGAAGGTGGTGATGTTGGCGTCCAGAAT
>JAFGQJ010000342.1 GCA_016935715.1 Spirochaetales bacterium | reverse complement strand
CATCTCCCTGCCCTACAGCCCCTTTCCCGCCTACAGCTTCGAAGGGGCCGACCTGTCGCCGGATTCCAATGTCACCATCCAGCTGGAAGACCACTACTACAGCCGCAGTGACGCGGCGGTGGTGTTCAGGCGCACCGACCGTGCGAGCGGAGAGCAGCGGTTCATCTACCACGGCAACGACGGCACCAGCATGCCCTGGAACGACACGGCTCAGCTGAATTTCCTCGACCCCGAGGTGCGGGAAGCGGTCACCCGGACGATCCTGCACGTGGCCAGGTCTTTTCCGATCATCCGCTTCGATGCCGCCATGACCCTGACCAGGAAGCACTTCCAGCGGCTCTGGTTTCCCGAGCCCGGCTCCGGAGGAGACATCCCCTCCCGGGCCGGCCAGGGGATGAGCCGGCTGGAGTTCAACGAGGCGATGCCCCGGGAATTCTGGAGGGAGGTGGTCGACCGGGTTGCCCGGGAGGCACCGGACACGCTGCTGCTGGCCGAGGCCTTCTGGATGCTGGAGGGCTATTTCGTCCGCACCCTCGGCATGCACCGGGTGTACAACAGCGCCTTCATGAACATGCTCAAGAACGAGGCGAACGCCGAGTACCGCCAGGTCATCAAGAACACCCTGGAGTTCAATCCGGAGATCCTCAAGCGCTTCGTCAACTTCATGAACAATCCGGACGAGCAGACCGCCGTGGCCCAGTTCGGCGGGGGGGACAAGTACTTCGGGGTCTGCCTGCTGATGTCCACGATCCCCGGCCTGCCGATGTTCGGACACGGGCAGGTGGAGGGGCTGACGGAAAAGTACGGCATGGAGTACCGCAGGGCTTACTGGGACGAAGCCGCCGACCAGGAGCTGGTCGAGCGGCACGAACGGGAGATCTTCCCCCTCCTGCACAGGCGAGCCCTGTTCGCCGGGGTCGAGCATTTCCTTCTCTACGACCTGCACTGCCAGACCGGGGTCAACGAAGACGTATTTGCCTATTCGAACGGAAGCGGAGGACAGGGGGGCGAGCGGGCGCTGATCGTCTATCACAACCGCTACGCCGAAACGGGCGGCTGGATCCACCTCTCCTGTCCGGTCGCCGTCCAGACCGAGACCGGGAGAAAACTGGTGCAGCGCTCCCTGGGTGAGGGACTGGGCCTGTCGGTCGAACCGCACATGTTCTGCATCTTCCGCGATCACCTCGGCGGGCTGGAGTACCTGCGCCCCTGCAGCGAGCTTCACCACAGCGGCCTGTACGTGGAGCTGCGCGCCTACGCAGCCCAGGTGTTCCTCGACTTCAGGGAGGTCGCCGACAGCCCGGATCGGCCCTACGCCGCCCTGGCGGACTACCTGAACGGCAGGGGCGTACCGGACATGGAGGCCGCACTGCAGGAGATCCTGCTGCAGCCCGTTCAGCAGCCCCTGCGCAGGCTGATCGACGCGGCCGTGTTCAGGCGCCTGTTCGATGCCCGGCGCATTTCGCCTTCGAAGCCCTCCGCGCAGGCCGCGGTGGAGGAGCTGTCGCAGGCCATCGATCATCTTGCCCGCAGCGTCAGGGATTTCTCCGGCGCTCCCGGGGAGGCGGCGGCCCTGGCCGGAGAGATCGAATCCAGGCTGCTCGTCTGTCTGGAGCTTCCATCCCTCGCCGAGCTGCTGCCCTTCGGCGGAAAGCGGCAGGCGCTCGCTTCAGAGCTGCGCACGGCCCTGGCGGGGAGAGAGGGAAAACAGGCACGGGAGCGCTGGGTCATGGGCAGCGAGCGTTTCACCTGGGCGACCCTGCTCGGATGGCTGTTCGTCCATGCCCTGGGAGCCGTATGGGGACCGCAGCGCCGGGCGCTGCAGAGCCGCAGCTGGATCGACGAATGGTTGATAGGGAAACTGCTCGCATCGGTGCTCGCGGAGCTGGGATTGAGCGACGAGGAACAGCAGCGCGGATCGATCCTGATCAGGATACTCACCAGCCACCAGTCATGGTTCGATGCGCCGGCTTCCGGGGAGAGCGGTGGGCAGCGGTCTGCGGGCGGGGAGAGCCGCCCCCTGGAGCCTGCCGCGGTGCTGCGGTCGCTCCTGGCCGACATGGAGGTCCAGGAGTTCCTCGGCATCAATCGCTACCAGGATATCCTCTGGTTTCGCGCTGAATCTCTGCAGCAGCTGCTGGCGGGTCTGTACCTGATTGCCGTCGTGGAGGCGGCAAGCCGCAAGGCGGCAGATCCCGAAGGATGCGCTCGGAGCATCCTGGAGCGCAGGGCGGCTCTGGAGACGATCCGGGCGGCCGGGGAGAGCTCGGGCTATCGGGTCGAACGGCTGCTGAGCGCTGTAGGAGCCTGAACGGTCCATGTGGTACAAGGACGCGGTCATCTACGAGCTGCACGTCAAGAGCTACTACGACAGCAACGCCGACGGGATCGGCGATCTGAGCGGATTGACCGAGAAGCTCGACTACCTGGCGGATTTGGGCATCACGGCGGTGTGGCTGCTGCCGTTCTATCCCTCGCCTCTGCGGGATGACGGGTACGACATCGCCGACTACTTCCGCGTTCACCCCAACTACGGAACCCTGCCGGATTTTCGCCGCTTCCTCCGGGAGGCTCACAAACGGGATATCCGGGTCATCATCGAGCTGGTGATCAACCACACCTCGGACCAGCACGGCTGGTTCAGGAAGGCCCGCCGGGCGCCTGCCGGCTCTGCGGCCCGCGATTTCTACGTGTGGAGCGACACGTGGGATCGCTATACAGAGGCACGGATCATCTTCAAGGACACCGAAACGTCGAACTGGAGCTGGGATCCGGCAGCCGGAGCCTACTACTGGCACCGCTTCTACTCCCATCAGCCCGATCTGAACTACGACAACCCCCAGGTCCGCCGTGAGATCCTGCGGGTGATGGATTACTGGTTCGACATGGGCGTGGACGGGATGAGGCTGGATGCGATCCCCTACCTGTACGAGCGGGAGGGCAGCAACTGCGAGAACCTCCCCGAGACCCACGCCTTCCTCAAGGAGCTGCGGGCTCACACGGATCGGAAGTATCCGGACAGGATGTTCCTGGCGGAGGCGAACCAATGGCCGGAGGACGCGGTGGCTTATTTCGGAGAAGGGGACGAATGCCACCTCTGCTATCATTTTCCGGTGATGCCCCGGCTGTACATGGCCCTCACGATCGAGGACCGCTTTCCCCTGGTCGACATCATGGAGCAGACCCCGGAGATCCCCGACAACTGCCAGTGGGCCATGTTCCTGAGAAACCACGACGAGCTGACCCTGGAGATGGTCACCGACGAGGAGCGGGACCAGATGTACAGGGTCTACGCCCGCGATCCCAGGGCTCGTCTCAATCTTGGGATCCGGCGGCGCCTGGCTCCCCTGCTCGGCAATGACAGAAGGAAAATCGAGCTCATGAATATCCTGCTGTTCTCCCTGCCGGGCACGCCGACGCTCTACTACGGAGACGAGATCGGCATGGGGGACAACTACTATCTGGGCGACCGGGACGGGGTGCGCACGCCGATGCAGTGGAGCGCGGACCGCAACGCCGGCTTCTCCCGGGCCGGGCCGCATCAGCTCTACCTGCCGGTGATCATCGATCCCGAGTACCACTTCGAAGCGATAAACGTGGAAACCCAGTCGAAGAATACCTCCAGCCTGCTGTGGTGGATGAAGCGGCTGATCTCCATACGCAGGAACATACAGCCGCTGGCAAGGGGGGATCTGCAGTTCCTCTTTCCCGAGAATCCCCGCGTGCTGGCCTTCACGCGCAACTGGGAGGGAGAAACCCTGCTGGTGGTGGCCAATCTGTCCCGCTTCCACCAGGTGGCGGAGCTCGATCTCTCCGGCTTCGTCTCCTTTACCCCCCGCGAAGTGTTCAGCCAGAACCGCTTTCCCGGCATCGGCTCGGAGCCCTACCGGCTGAATCTGGGCCCCTACGGATTTCTCTGGCTGAGCCTGGCACGCGAGCGCGAGGCGGTGCGGCTGCGGACCGCCGGTGAGACGGTCGAGCTGGCCGTAGAGGGTTCGTGGACGCAGGTTCTCCGCGGGAAGGCCCGCAAGATGCTGGAAGCGGAAATCCTGCCTGCGTTTCTGGCGAGCCGATGCTGGTACGCCGACGGGGACCGGCGCCTGCAGAGGGTGCGGATCGCAGAGGAGCT
>JAFGQJ010000341.1 GCA_016935715.1 Spirochaetales bacterium | reverse complement strand
GACTATTTCCGCGACCAGGAGACCCGCCTGCGCACCGCAGAGCGGGCCCGGGACCGGCTGTACGCCCTGCTGGAGCGAAGCGACGACGTGGAGGAGCGGCTGGTTATCCTCCGGGAGATCCGGCGCCTCAGCGAGGAGATCGAGGGGATCCGCCTGCGCCTGGAGAGCCTGGAGCGGCAGGTCTCCTTTTCCCGCATCACCGTGGAGCTGATTCCCCGCCTGCCGGTCGGAGAGCTGGGGAAGCAGGACATCCCCTTCCCCTGGATCGCCTTCCTGGAACCGGTAGGCGGCAGCCTGCCGCGACTGCGGGGACGGGCTCGGCCGGAGCTGGGCGAAGAGTTCGCCGTCCTGGAAAAGCGCCGCGTCTTCCGCGCGGAGAGCTCCGACGGAACGCGGGTGCGCATCGGCAGCACGAGGAACCAGCCGCGGGGCGATGAGGAGTTCTGGCAAAACGCCCTGCTCCATCACCTCGAACCCTTCTATAGAACAGCGCAGCCCTTCGAGGCAGGCTCGCTGCGCGGAGCCCTGTTCACGAGCAAGGACAGGAATCCCTACGGTTACCTAGTGGCCGTCCGGGTCATCCGGGGGAGATTGTACGTGGCGGAGGTGTTCTTCCCTCAACCGGAAGCGAAGCAGAAACACCTGGACGGCATCCGGCAGGCCCTGGCTGCCATGGAGGTGCGACCGTGGATCTGGTGAGACCCCTGGTGCTGTCCGCCATCCTGGCAGCTGCCTTCAGCCCGCCCGCTGCGGGTGAGAACTATCTCCATCAGAACGTCGAGGCGATCATCCTGGTCGCCGATCCCGATCAGACCGCCGACGCCCTGGAGCTGTGGGCGGAACAAAGCGGGGGCTACACCCTGTTGAAATCCAGCGACCGCGTGATCCTGCGGCTCCCCTTCGAGGAGATGCCGCAGCTGCGCGGCAGGCTGGAGGAGCTGTCCGACGACATCCTGGAGGTCTCCCCGCAGAGCCTGGATCTCCGCGAGCAGATTCTCGAGATGCGGGCCAGGATCACCAGCCGGGAGGAGGTCCTGAGGCAGAACCTGGCGCTCCTGGGTCAGGCGGATGTCAAGGGAACCCTGGCGATCGAGAAGGAGATCCTCGCACTCATCGAGGAGATCGAGGAGTTCAAGGGGGCGCTGCAGAAGCTCAACCTGGACCGGGCCTTTTCCCGGGCCCAGATCGACCTACGCTACCTGGAGCAGACCGTGCCGGAGAACATCCCCTCCTCCTTCGAGTGGATCAACGGCGTGGATTTCTACTCCTTCATCCGCCAGGGATTCTCCCGGGAGGACGGATAGCATGCGGTGGATTCGGCTTGCAGTCATCCTGGCTCTGCTCACCCTCGCCGTGTCCTGCTCCCGGGTCTCCGTGCCGCCCCCCGAAGGATTCGCGGAGCTGAAGGGGGGACGGAGCTACCGGGCGATCAGTCCCGAGGGAATGCTGTACCGGGTGCGGAGCATCAAAAACGACCCCGGGAAGGACCTGGAGTTCTGGGGGCGGGCTCTCGAAAACCACCTGCTCAAGGAGGGGTACCGTCTGAACGGGGAAGCCCGGCCCTTCGACAGCGGGGAGCGGCGGGGCCTGTCCTACGAGTGGGTCCTGCCCTACGGAAACGAGAGTCACCTCTACCTCACCGCGCTCGTCGTGACGGACAGGACCATCACCCTGGCCGAAGCCGCCGCTGCCTACCCTGTGTTCATCCGCTACCGGCAGGCCATCCTTGACAGCCTTTCCGGCATCGAGCCACGCCGATAAACCGACAGACAGGAGAGCCACCGTGAAGGCAAAACGTGTTCCTGTGTTGGCGACCACTACCACTGCGACGATGGACGACGCCGGGAAAATCGCCGGCCGGCTGGTGGAGGAGAAGCTGGCCGCCTGCGTTCAGATCGTGGAACCGGTCCTCAGCATATATCGGTGGCAGGGGGCCGTGGAGAGGGAACAGGAAGTCCTGCTGCTGATCAAGACCACCCAGGATCGGATCCCTCTCATCGCCGAGCTGCTCGACGCGATCCATCCCTACGAGGTACCGGAGCTGGCCGCCACGCCGATCGCCGCCGGCTCCGCGGCCTACCTGAGCTGGCTGGAGGAAAACGTACGATAGGACAGCCCGCGGGAGGATCCGCTCGACGGACCGCCCCCGGCATCACTCCCGGCGCCGAGCCACCACGTCGGCCCAGCCTGCCTCCAGGAGGCGCCCCCGGACAGCCTGGAGCTCGGCTTCCGCCACCTCGGGGACGACTACCCGGTAGATCCCCTCGGCGCCCGCCTCCAGGGCTCCCTCGAATCCCTGCTCCTGCAGTCGCTTCAGGGTGCGCTCGGCATTCTGCCGGCTGCGGTAGGCTGCCACCTGGATGCTGTAGGTCACCGGGGTCCGGCCTGCAAGGATGCCGGCCGCCTCCGGGCTGTCGGGCGGGAGCACCTCGATCCGCACCCTGACCACTCCCTTGCCCGCCAGGCCAATGGCTGCAGCCGCGGCTCGGGACAGGTCGATGATCCTGCCCGGGATGAAGGGGCCCCGGTCGTTGATGCGCACGATCGTGGATCTGTCGTTCTCCAGGTTGGTGACCCGGACCACCGTGCCGAACGCCAGGCTCTTGTGAGCGGCGGTGAACCGGTTCGTGTCGAAGATCTCCCCGCTCGCCGTCTGCCTGCCCTGGAATTTGCCGCCGTACCAGGAGGCCAGACCCTCCTGTTCGTAGGCGGACAGGACCGCGGCGGCCAGCAAAAGGACGAGCACCAGGACCGAAAAAAGTCTTCGGAAAGCCATGTCGGTTAATCTATCGACCGGGGGGGCGAGAATATTTATCACCTTGTTTTGCCCCGTCTCCACCGATCTTGTTGAACAACCCGGAGGGATTGTACTATTGTTAGGCGTCATGAGCACGGCAGCCCACTGGGCGGACAACTACGCCGAGAAGATCATCCGCGAGAAGGGGGACAGGGAGGTATACGTCTGCGCCTCCGGCATAACCCCCTCCGGCACGGTCCACATCGGCAATTTCCGGGAGATCATCACCGTCGAGCTGGTGGTGCGGGCCCTGAGGGATCGGGGCAAGAAGGTCCGCTTCATCTACTCGTGGGACGACTTCGACGTGTTCCGCAAGGTGCCGGGCAACATGCCCAACCGGGAGATGCTGGCGGGCTACCTGCGCAAACCCATCACCCTCACCCCCGACCCCTCCGGGGTCGAGGAGAGCTACGCCCGGCGCAATGAAAAGGAGATGGAGGAGCTGCTGCCCGTGGTCGGCATCGAGCCCGAGTACATCTATCAGGCCGAGCGCTACCGCTCCTCCGCCTACGCCGAGGGCATCCGCAGAGCCCTCGAACATCGGCAGCGGATCAGGGAGATCCTCAGCGAGCATCGCAAAGAACCCCTTCCCCCGGACTGGTGGCCCATCTCCGTATTCTGCACCTCCTGCAACCGGGACACCACGGAGATCACCGGCTGGGATGGAGAATATGGAGTTAGCTATGCCTGCTCCTCCTGCGGCAACAGGGAGCTGCTCGATTTGAGAGAGACCGGGGCTGTGAAGCTCTTCTGGCGGGTCGACTGGCCCATGCGCTGGGCCCACGAAGCGGTGGATTTCGAGCCGGCCGGCAAGGATCACCACTCGGAAGGCGGGTCGTTCACCACCGCCCGACCCATCGTCAAGGAGGTCTACCGGCACGGCGCCCCCACGACCTTTCAGTACGACTTCGTACGCATCAAGGGCGGCAGCGGCAAGATTTCCTCCTCCAGCGGTGAGGTGGTCAGCCTGAGGGACGTCCTGGAGATCTACCAGCCGGAGCTGGTCCGCTACCTGTTCGCTTCCACCCGCCCGAACACCGAATTCGCCATCTCCTTCGATCTCGACGTGATCAAGCTCTACGAAGACTACGACCGCTGCGAGCGCATCTACTACGGCGGCGAATCGGTGAGCCAGAGCCGGGCGTCCAAGGAGCGCAGGATCTACGAGCTGTCCCAGGTCCGCCGGGTACCGCAGACCATGCCGACCCAGATTCCCTTCCGCCATCTGTGCAACCTCATCCAGATCCAGGACGGGAATGCCGAGGCAGTGATCGAGACCATGGAGATCCGGACGGGGGAGGAGGACCTGAACAGGCTCCGGGCGCGCGCCCTCTGTGCCTGGAACTGGACTCGAAGCTATGCCCCGGGTTCCTTTCGCTTTACATTGCGTCCCCGCGGCTCCAAACCGCTGGAGGTCTCCCCTGTCGAGCGCCAGGCCCTCCGCCTGCTGCGGCGGGAGATCGAGGAGAAGCTGGACCGACACGACGAAAAGAGCCTCAGCGAGGCCATCTACGCGCTGGCCGCAGAGGCGCAGATGGAGCCGAAGGAGCTGTTCAAGCTGGTATACAGGGTGTTGATCGAGAAGGAGATGGGGCCCCGCCTGGCCGGATTCCTCCTGACGATCGGCAGGGAAAGAGCGCTCGAGATCCTCGGCGGCTATTGAGAACGCCGGGTACTGGGATTGTGATGGACACGGAAGAGATCAAACACCAACTCGGCGTCCGGGTTGCCGACACGCTTGTAAAGAGCGGGATGAAGCTGGGCCTGGGAACAGGCTCCACCATGATCCACGCGATCGATCGGGTCTGCCGGCTGCTGCGGGAAGGAGCCCTGCGGGACATCGTGGTCGTACCCACGAGCTTTCAGACCATGGTTGCCTGTCAGCGGGCGGGCATTTCCCTCAGCACCCTCAACGACCCCGCGGTGGACGGACGGCTGGACCTGACCATCGACGGAGCCGATGAGGTGGATCCGCGCTGGAACCTGATCAAGGGAGGCGGGGCGGCCATGCTGATTGAAAAGCTGGTGGCCCAGGCTTCCGAGCGGTACTGCATCATCGTGCACGGCTCCAAGCTCGTCTCCCGGCTCGGGGAGAGCGCGCCGGTGCCGGTGGAGATCGTCCCACAGGCACTGGTCACCGCCTCCCGGCGCCTGGAAGAGCTGGGGGGGCGGGCGGAGCTGCGCATGGCCGCCAGGAAAGCCGGCCCTGTCATCAGCGAGCACGGCAACTTCGTCCTGGACGTCAGCTTCCCCGAGCCCTTCGACCCCGGCACGCTGGAGGCGAAGATCATGATGATCCCGGGGGTAACGGCGAACGGCATCTTCACCCGCCCGGTCGATGACCTGTTCGTCGG
>JAFGQJ010000340.1 GCA_016935715.1 Spirochaetales bacterium | reverse complement strand
GGAGGAACAGAGGCATGTACGACGTACTGACCGCGGCGAACCGGAGCAATCAGCGGGGAGGGCGGATGCTGTCGGTCGTGGATCTGCTGGAGGCTGGAACCCTGAGCCCGGCCCAGGCCGCCTGGCTTCTCCGCCGGATCCTGAGGGGATCCTCCTGGCTGGTGGGTGCCAGGCCCGGCGGCGCCGGCAAGACCACGGTGATGTCCGCCCTGCTGGCCATGGCGCCCCGGGATGCTCGGGTCCGGCTGACCAATCGGGGCGGCGGCTGGAGCGAGTGCAGCTCCGGCGACTACATCGTGGCCTACGAGCTGAGCCCCGGTTCCTACGACGCCTACATCTGGGGGCGGGATGTGGCGCGCATGACCGAGTTGGGCAAGGCGGGCTGCCGGATCGTCAGCAACCTGCACGCCGACACCCTGGAACAGGCGCGGAAGCAGATCGTGGGGCAGTGCGGCGCCTCGGAGGAGGGGTTCCGTGCCTTTTCCCTGTTCATCCCCCTTGCGCTGGCCGGCTCCCGCTTCAGTTACACGCCGGTCGTCGAGCGGATCGACTATGTCCAGGATGGGCGATGGCGGCACTGGGATCGGGAGGACCGGGCGCATCCCACCGACGGTGCCGAGGAGTCCCCGGCGCCGGTGGGCAGGATCGCGGAATTCCTGAACCACTGCCGGCGGCGCAGCGTACGACTGATCGAGGACGTGCGGGAGGCATGGCTGGAGTGGTGCGACCGCAACGGCATGGACGGCTGACCCCCGTCAGCGGGCGGCCGTCCTGAAAGCGGGCATTTTGATCGAAATCTTCATTTTTTTCTTGACATAATCATGATAGTGAACTAGCCTAGGTCGATCAAGCAGTTACCGCCAAACGAGCGGGGGAAAGCGAAAATGAAAGCGAAGCTGTCCTCTCATTTTCAGAAGCGCGAGCCATCGGTGATCCGGACGGCTCAGATCGAGTTCGGCAAACGCCGCGATCCGGTGGAAGCGATCAACGTGGCCATCGGCAACGTATCCCTGCCCATGCATCCGGCCATGGTGCGGCGGCTGGCGAACCTGCAGGCCGAAGGCAGCCCCTTCCGGGAAGGGGCGGTGCGCTACACGCCGACCGCCGGTCTGGAGGAAACCCGCCGGGCTTTTCTCCACCTCATCGCCTCCAGCGGCTTTGCCGTGGAGCGCCTGCACGCTCAGATTACCGACGGGGGTTCCCAGGCCATGGAGCTGGTCATCCTCGGCGTGTGCGGTGACGCCGGCTCGGGGGAGAAGCCGCTTCTGATCATCGACCCGACCTACACGAACTACACGGCCATGGCCGCCCGGCTGGGAAGAAAGGTGGTCTGCCTGCAGCGCACGCTGCAGGATAACGGACGTTTCACCCTTCCCGATCGTTCCCGGATAGAGAGCATCGTCCGTGAGCATCGGCCGTCTACCCTGCTGGTGATCCCCTACGATAACCCCACCGGCCAGCTGTACAGCCGCGAGCAGATGCGGGAGCTGGCCGAGCTGTGCGTGCGCCACAACCTGTGGATGGTCAGCGACGAGGCCTACCGGGAGCTGCTTTACACCGGCGCCGAGGCGGTGAGCATCTGGGGGATAGAGGACGCCGAGGTGCCCGGCATCGAGGGCCGGCGCATCAGCGTGGAGTCCTCCTCCAAGGTCTGGAACGCCTGCGGGTTGCGCATCGGGGCGCTGATTACCGACAACGAGGAGTTTCACAAACGGGCCGTGGCGGAGAACACCGCCAATCTCTGCCCCAACGCGATCGGCCAGTATATCTTCGCGGCCCTGGCGCACGAGAGCCCGGAAGCGCTGCGCGGCTGGTACGAGCGCCAGCGCAGCTACTACGGGTCGATGCTTGTGGAGCTGGTCTCAGGCATGGAGCGCGAGCTGCCCGGGATCATTGTCTCTTCTCCGGACGCCTCGATCTACTCGGTGGTGGATGTGCGGCGGATTGCGCCGCCGGAATTCGATGCCATGGATTTCGTGCTGTACTGCGCCCGGCAGGGAGCGGTGGAGCTGGAGGGCAGGCGGCTGACCCTGCTGGTGGCTCCGATGTCGGGCTTCTACGACCTGCCGCCTGCGGACAATCCCGGCAGGACCCAGATGCGGATCGCGTACGTGGAGACTGCGGAGCGGATGCGGCTGGTTCCCAGGCTGTTCAGCGAGCTGCTGCAGGGGTTCCTGAAGCGGCTGGACAGCAGAGCTCCGGCTGCCGCGGCCGGCAGGTAAGCCTTCCGGGCTGCGGAGGATCGATCCGTGGATCTGCTGATCGGATTGGATGTCGGTACCAGCGCGGTCAAGGGGGCTTTGGTTTCTTCAACGGGGAAACAGCTGGCCCTTGGCAAGCGGGACACCCGGTTTCTGTATCCCCGACCCGGCTTCATAGAGGTGGAGCCGGAGGGGCATTACGCTTCAGTCTGCGACCTGATCCGGGAGCTGGCCTCTCATGCTCCCGCCCGGGCCAAGGTTCGGGCCATCAGCATGGCCTTTGCCAGCGGCAACACCCTGCTGCTGGACGAGAAGGGTCGACCTCTGATCAACATCATCAACTGGATGGACGAGCGGGCTTTCAACAAAACTGAAGAGATCCTTCCCGCCTTGGCAACCGAAGAAGTCCACGGGACCGTGGGGTGGCCGTGGGCCCGGGGAGGCTTCCCCCTGGCCCATCTCGGCTGGCTGAGGAAACACCGGCCCGATACATACGGGCGCGCAGCCCGCTACTGCATGAACAGCGACTGGCTGATGTACCGTCTCACCGGAAGATGGGGCATGGACTATTCCACGGCCACGACGTTCTATCTGATCGATCAGGTGAACCGCTGCTGGCACAGACCGTTCCTCGACATGCTGGAGATCCCGGAGGAGGCGGTCTCCGCATTGGGGCCGTCGGGGAGCGTGCTCGGCCCGTTGACTTGTCAGGGTGCTGAAGACACGGGCTTGAGCCAGGATACGCTGGTCGTGCTCGGCGCTTTCGATCATCCCAGCGCGGCCAGGGGAACCGGCTTTACCCGGCTGGGAGACCTCCTGCTTTCCTGCGGGACCTCCTGGGTCGGGTTCTATCCGGTCGAAGACCGGAACCTGGCCATCGCGCAGGGGCTCCTGGTGGATCCCTTCCTCTCTCCCGACGGTCCGTGGGCCACAATGTTTTCCCTCCCGGAGATCGGAAGGCGGATCGACTGGTACATCGACAACCTCGTTCTATTGGAAGAGGAAAATCCTGAACAGAAGTACACGATCTTCAGCGAAGTCTCGGAGAAAGTGCCTCCCGGTGCCGGGGGGCACTACTATAATCCGTTCATCGACAGCAAACACGTCCCCCAATCCGAGATCGACCTCCACGCGAACCGCTCCAGGGACGAGATCGCCCGGGCGGTGATGGAGGGTCCTGCTCTGCGCATGCGCTACAACATCGAGCGGCTCGCCGCGGCCGGCATAAAGGCCGACCGGATCGCCATGGTGGGAGGGCCGGCGGAGAGCCCGGTCTGGCCGCGGATCGTCGCTGAGATCACGGGGTTGGAGCTCAAGCTGATCAACGGTCAGACCGCCGGTGCTGTCGGAGCGGCGATCCTGGCCGCCATCGGAGCGGGATTGTTCCGGGACGAAGGGCAGGCCTTCGCGTCCATGGGCGGGAACGGCAGGGTGATCACGCCGTCGGCGAAAACCATGAAACTCTACGATTCGGTATATCAAGATTTCCTGGAGAGATACGTGCATGAACAAGTATGAGCGCAGGACGATCAGGCTCCTGGATATGCTCCAGCTCAACAAGAGGCTTGACGTCAAAACGGTCGCGGAGAAACTCGGGATCTCCGAGGCAACGGCCAGGCGGTTCTTCAGCCAGCTGGAGGAGGAGGGAAAGGTCATCCGTGTGCACGGGGGCGTGCAGCTGGCCCAGCAGCTGGGCTACGATTATTCCTTCAGGGTGCAGGCGGCCCATCGCCAGGATCAGAAGGCGGTGATCGGAGCCCGGGCTGCGGAGCTGGTCGAGGACGAGGACCGGATATTCCTGGATTCGGGCACCACCGTGCTCAAGCTGGCCGAAAGCCTGTCCCTGAAATTGCAGACCGGGGAGTTGAAGGGCATCGTGGTCCTGACCAACTCCATCTCCCACGTGGAGACGGTGGCCCGCTGGTGCAAGGTCATCCTGCTGGGAGGAGAGTTGCGGGCCGAGCGCCTGGATGTCTGCGGATCCGTAGCGGAGAAGACGCTGATGATGTTCCATCTGGACAAGGCGTTTCTGGGCGTCGATGCCCTCGATATCTCCGGGGGTTGCATGACCACCGACGAACGGACCTCCACCATCAACGAGCTGGTGGTGGAGAGGGCGGAGAAATCCTACGTGCTCGCGGACTCGAGCAAGTTCAACAAAACCTCCTTCATCCGCTACGCCTCTGTAGAACAGATCGACACGATTTTCACCGACGCCGGCATCGG
>JAFGQJ010000339.1 GCA_016935715.1 Spirochaetales bacterium | reverse complement strand
CCCCGCTTCTTGGAAATGAAGTACACGTAGATACCCATCACGATGCAGAGGATGATCGCCGGGATCATGCCGCCCATGAACAGCTTGCCCACCGAGGCGCCGGAGATCATGGCATAGATCACGAACGGGATGGAGGGAGGGAAGATGGGACCGATCACCGCGGTGGAAGCGGTGATGGCACAGGAAAAAGGCATGTCGTAGCCTTCCTTTTTCATCTGTGCAATCTCCAGGGTGCCCAGGCCGGAGGCATCGGCCACCGCGCTTCCGGTCATCCCCGCGAAGATCAGCGAGGCCACGATGTTGACGTAGCCGGTCGCCCCGTGCCTGCGTCCGATCAGGGATCTGGCAAAGTCGAAGATCTTGTCCGTCACCTCGCTGGAGTTCATCACATTGGCGGTGAAAATAAACAACGGAATGGCGATGAGGATGTAGGCGTTGGTCAGGCCGTAGCAAACGGTGTTGAGCAGCGAGCCGAGGCTCAAGCCCTTGGCGAGAAAGTAGGCGATCGAGCCGGCCAGCATCCCCAGACCGATGGGCATGCGGATGACGAAGGCGAAGATCAGGAAGAAAAAGGGGATGACCAGATACCAGCTCATATCAGTGCGTCCCCGTCTCCGACATTGTAGGTCTGAACGTACGACTTGTCCCTGAAGGCCCTGATGTCCAGAACGAGACGGTAGGCTGATCTCAATACCACGGAGATCAGCAGGATGGGGTACGGCAGAAAGATGAAGCGGAGGGGTATCCGCATGATCGAGGTTACCGCGGGGAGCCTCACCAGATACCTGATCGACCCGGGCAGGGCGATCGTGAAAAATACGATCACTACGACGGAGGACAGCATCCGCAGGATGTTCTGGCCTTTGGAGCCCAGCCGGGTGTACAGCAGATCGAAAACGACGTGATCCTCCTTGCGATAGGCGGCGCAGGCCCCCAGAAGACCCACAATGACAAACGCATTGACGGACAGCTCGAAGGTCCAGTTTTGAGGATTCCTCAGGATATAGCGGCAAACCACGTTCGTCAGGAAGGCGAGAAACAACATCACGAACACGGCTATCGGCAGGTGGATCTCGAAAAAATCCGCGACCCAGCGGACCGCTTTCCTCAGTACTACCATCCTCTCTACCCCCAATCTACACAACTCTATCCTACTGCCGCCCGATTGACAAACAGGCGCTGCACGCGGCAGCGCCTGTTTGGTATCTACTCACCCGGTCGCTTCTATTTCAGCGCCTGCACGCGATTGTACAGGTCCATGTCCCACTTTTCGGTGAGGCCGTTGTCCTGGTAGTACTGGAAGGAATGCTTCTGGAACGCCTCGACATCCGGATAGGTGATCATCATCCCGTAGTCCTTCATGAAACCCAGGAGCTCCTCTTCCTGCTCGTACGTTGCCTTGCTCCCCTGGGCGCAGCCGTAGGCGGCGGCTTCCCGCATCCACTGTTTCTGCTGGTCCGTCATCTGATCCCAGACGCTGTTGGTGACGCAGAGAAGCTTCACGTCGATGATGTGTTTGGTCAGGGAAATCTGCTTGGTTACCTCGTAGAACTTCATGGCGTACGTGCCGGGCAGGGGGTTGTCCTGGGCCTCGATCGTCCCCATCTGCAGCGCCGTGTAGACCTCGGAATAGGCGATCGGGACGACGTTTCCGCCCATGGATTTGCCCGCATGGATCCAGTCCGGGGCGTTGGGCATCCGCAGGATCATTCCCTCCATGTCCTCCGGCCGCATGATCGGTTTTTCCCACTTCGTGTTGATCGTCCGGGATCCCTGGGTCATCGCTGCCAGGGGGGTGTAGCCGCAGGCATCGGAAACCATCTTGTAGAAGTCCCGGGCGACTTCCGAATCCAGCGCAAAGACCTTTTCCATGTGCTCGTAGCTGGTGAAAATGTACGGGGCGGCGAACATGCTGGCTGCGGGCAGATACGGGCCCATGTCCTGGAAAGCCAGGGTCGACAGATCCAGGTCACCGGTCATCATGGCGGTGACCTCCCCTTCCTGGGTGAACAGCGTACCGCTGTAGTAGGTCTCCACCTTGATCTGGCCGCCGGAAAGCTCTTCGATCTTTTCAGCGAACGCCGTCTCGGTAATACCCTGCGGATGCTCTTCATTTTCGAGCTGGTTGTACTTCAGCACGAAGCTCTTGGCCTCTTCGGCTTTTGCACCCTGGCCCCCGGCCATTGCCAGTGCGGCAACGACCACCATGAAAACCATTGTGATAATGATTTTCTTCATCCTTTTACCTCCTCGATTGTTTTCATAGAGCAATGCTCCAGTTATTGATGCCCGTTTGTGTAAAACAGCCCATTCCTCAAACATTGCAGGAAAATTCAGTCCATCACTTCAAGTATATTCTGATTATACTTTTATTATTATATCATAATATCATGGAACGGACGGTTGTCAAGGTTTTTTGCAGAGATTTTGACCGGCTACGGCGGCTACGGAAAGATGCCCCGCTCCTTGTACACCTTTTCCAGACGGGAGAGAGCAACCGCGTAGGCAGCCGTGCGCCAGTCGGTCTGGTAACGCTTTGCCGCGTCCCGCACACGCTCGTAGGCGCTGATCATCAGCTTGTGGAGCTTTGCGTCCACCTCCTCGAGATCCCAGAACTCGCTGCGCTTGTTCTGCAGCCACTCGAAGTAGCTCACCGTGACGCCTCCGGCGTTGCACAGGATGTCCGGCAGCAGGGCGATACCCTTCTCCTGCAGGATCCCGTCTCCTTCGATATCGGTGGGACCGTTGGCCCCCTCGGCCACCAGCTTCACCTTCAGCAGCCCGGCGGTGTCGCCGGTTATCTGATTCTCCATGGCCGCCGGAACGAAGATGTCCGCCTCGGTGCCCAAGAATTGCTCGTGGTCGACCGCTTTACCCTTGGGATAGCCCGACACGCCTCCATGGGAGGCGCAGTACTCGTACAGATCATCCGCGTCCAAGCCCTCCTGGCTGAAGATCGCGCCGGTGGCGTCCTCAACCGCGACCAGCTTCGCGCCGTCGCCTTTCAGCAGGCGGGCCGTCCAGGAGCCGACGTTTCCGTATCCCTGCACGAAGTAGCTGGCGCCGGGAAGGTCGAACCGCTCGTCTTTGGCCCAGCGCTCGATCAGGTACACCACTCCCTGGCCGGTCGCCTTGTCCCGTCCGATGCTGCCTCCCGACTGGATGGGCTTGCCGGTGACGACGTGGAAACAGCTCTGCCGCTCCTTGGCTGAGATGGTGGAGAGATAGGTGTCCAGGATCCAGGCCATGATCTGGGAATTGGTGTTCACGTCCGGTGCGGGGATGTCGTACTCCGGCCCGATGTTGTCCCCCAGGGCAAAGGTGAAGCGGCGGGTGATCCTCTCCAGCTCATCCGAGGAATACTTCGACGGATCGAGCTGGATCCCCCCCTTGGCGCCCCCCAGCGGCAGGTTGATGACCGCCGATTTCCAGGTCATCCAGGTGGCCAGGGCCCGGACCTCGTCGATGTCCACCAGGGGGTGGTAGCGCAGCCCACCCTTGAACGGACCCAGGACGTCGTTGTGCTGGACCCGGTAGGCGGTGAACATCTCCACCCGCCCGTCGTCCATGATCACCGGGAAGTTGACGATGATCTCGTTCTTCGTCCTGGCCAGGATCTTGCGGACATCCGGATCCAGTCCCACGAGATCCGCCGCCTTGTTGAACTGCTGCTCTACGTTTCTGTAGACGCTCGTCTTCCCTGCCATGATTCCTCCCTCGACGTGCTCTTCATTATATTCATCGTGGATTTTCCACGGCCCGCAACCTGTGGTAGTCATCGAGCAGCTCGGCAAATTTCGCATGATCCAGCTTGTAGGCTCCGCTGCCCACCGGATGGGTGAAGAAAAACTCCGGCAGCCTGTCATCCTCCGGCCGTACGCCTTCCTGCCGGTTGTACTCGCGGATCGTGGCGGCGATGCGGGCCGCCACCGTCTTCAGCTCCGCTTCGCCGAAGCGCAGGCCCATGCTGCCCTCGACGATCGTGGCCAACTCGTCCCAGTAGTAAAAGTCCCGGAAGAAGCGGCAGATGATCAGGCAGTCGAACAGTGCCAGCCGGTCCTCGTATTCCAGCAGCATCCGGGCCTTGCCTTCGTTGGACTGGGGATCGATCATGCCGGCCAGCTCCGGTTTGTAGAAGGTGGTGCGCAGGTGGCAGGCTCCCCGATCGGACACGGCGTAGCCCAGGCCCATGCCCTGCAGGTAGCGCGGATCGTAGCCGGCCGGCTCCAGCCCTTTTACGTGGATGGCGATCTGCTCCAGGTCGAGCCGGAGGGCCGCCTCCCGCACCCCTTCGGCCAGGAGGTCGCCGATCCCCTCCCGGGCGGCGATCAGCTCGAGCAGCTCGGCGATCCTGTCCACCTGGCCGTAGTCGATGGGGAAGTCGATCCGACCCCGCTTGTACGCTTCGATCGCGAAGGCGGTGGCGTTTCCGGCGCTCATCGTGTCCAGGCCCAGCCGGTCGCAGACGTCGTTGAGATAGGCGATCTCCCGGATGTCCTCCACCAGGTTCAAACCTCCGAAGGCGTAGATCGTCTCGTACTCCGGCCCGTCGATCCGCAGGCCCTTGTGCCGGCCGCTTGCAACCTCGCTCTGGCGGGTGCAGGCCATGAAGCAGTAGGTGCAGGCCGTGGGCTTGACAGTGCACTCCCTGTGCAGGGCTTCCGCATTGATGTT